>CAZZKI010000007.1:12202-18355 GCA_964654785.1 uncultured Solirubrobacteraceae bacterium | reverse complement strand
CCGTGGCCGACATTGGAGTTCAGGCCTTGCTGCTGATTATCGGCCTGGTCATTCTGTTTGACCCGTCCAAGGTCACCGCAGGAATTGATCTGGGATCGAGCCCAAGTTGGGCAAACCTCGTCTACGCGCTTACGCTCGTCACAGTGGCGTTCACTGGCGTTGAGGCGGCGGCAAGTCTTGCGCCCGAGATCCGGCTTAAGCGCTCCGGTGTGGTGGGAATGATCGGTGGAGGGGTGGCGATTGTCGTAGTGCTTCAGGTCGGTGTTGCAGCCGTGGCTCTGTCGGCATTTCCCGTCAGCGGCGGAACTACTGAGCTATCCACCTCGTGGCTTGACGCTCCATTAGTTGGGGTCGCTCGGGAAATGGGGCATGGCACTTTGGGCGACTGGCTCGGTCGTGTCGTTGCGGTGTCCGGCTTCTTGGCTCTGCTCGCTGCCACCCGTTCCGCAATGTTGGGAGTTTCGCGTCTCGCCTACTCGTTGGCGCGGCATCGGCAGATTCCAAGAATTGTCGCTCGGCTTGGGCGCCGGCGGGGCACTCCGTGGCTGATAATCCTGCTTTCTGGTCTGGCTTCTGCAGGCTTGGCGCTGCCCGGCGACATCAAGCTTCTCGGCGGTATCTATGCCTTTGGGGCAATGCTCGCGATCACCGTGGCTCATGCCTCTGTTGTCAGGATGCGTCTAAAAGGAGAGCTGAGCGAGAGCTCGTGGCGGATGCCTCTGTCGCTGTCAACGTCCGCTGGTTCACTGCCGCTGCCGGCTCTTGTGGGCTGTGTCCTGTCGGCAGCTGCGTTTGTCGGAGTGATTGTTGTTCACGAGCCTGCGCGCTATGTGGGAGGAGGCTGGTTAATAGTCGGCGTGCTGCTCTACATCGTTTACCGCCGACTGACCGGCAACAGCGTATTTGAGACCATCGAGGTGTCGGAGCGGGCTCTCGTATACGAAGAGGAAGCGGCCTCGTACGGGTCGATCTTGGTTCCCATTCTCGGCACCGACTTGGACGATGACATTGTGCAGACAGCAGGTCGACTTGCAGGCAGTTACGACGAAGCGACAGGGGAGAAGGGAGCTGTGATTGAAGCCCTTTGGTTCCATGAGATTCCCCTGTCTCTGCCTTTGGATGCTGCGCTTCCCAGCGACCGTACAGAGGAGGCCCTCAGCAAGCTCAGGAGGGCGAAAGCAGTTGGCGAGGAGTATCAGGGCGTAACCGTGTCGAGTGCCCAAGTGCGGGTGCGAACCCTCGGTGAAGGCATTGTTCGCGAGGCTAAAAGGCGCGGTGTGGATGTGATTGTTCTCACAGCTGAGGATCCGGCTCGTGCTGCGAAGTCGGCCGCTCCCGGGAGGGGAAAGCAGGCCGGGTTGGGAGAAACGACCAGGTTCGTTCTTCGCAAGGCGCCGTGCCGCGTTGTCGTCACCGTTCCTTCCACGAGCCTCGAGGGGACGCGGAGTGTGAGCGAGGACGGCCCAGAACACGCTACTGAGTAGGATCAAGTCATGTTCGTATTGGTAACAGGAGCTGGTCGCGTTGGTTCGGCAGTTGCTCGTCAGGCACTCGAGGGTGGCCATGAGGTTTCCGTTCTGGACAGAGACACCCTTTCCCATGAGCGACTTGATCAAGGATTGGAGACCTCCTGGGAAGAGGCAGGAGGCCGCTTCACCGTGGGCGCTGCTTTGGAGACCCAAGCTCTTATTGCCGCAGGGGTAGAGGAGGCCGATGTCTTCATCGCAGCCACAGGCGGGGACAACACAAATCTGGTTGTCGCTCAGATTGCTCACAAGCGCTTCCAAGTCAACCGTGTGATCTGCAGAGTCTTAGACCCTGCGCGGGCAGAGTGGTACGGACAGCGGGGCGGTCTTGAAACCATTTGTGGAACTCGCGGAGCGATCGACATGGTTGCCACATCCATCACAACGTCTGGTAGCGGCAGCTGATGTACATCGTCATTGCCGGAGGTGGAAAGGTTGGTCTGAACCTCGCGAGGGAGTTGCTGTCCAAGGGGTTTGAGGTAACGCTGATCGAACAGCGTCGGGACCGCTACACAGTCCTTGAGGATGAACTCGAGCACGCCGTTCAATATGGCGATGCCACTGAGATGTGGGTCTTGGAGCGCGCTGGAGTCCTGCGAGCAGACCTGGTTGTGGCCGTCACCGGTGACGATGAGGACAACATCGTGATCTGCCAGATGGCCCGTGAGAAGTACATGTGTGATCGCATCGTCGCCCGCGTCAACAACCCCAACAACCTCGAGCACTTCGAGCTGCTTGGGATTCGACCGTCTGTGTCGGCAACAAACATGATTCTTCGCTTGATTGAGCACGAGGTCCCCAACTTTGGATTTGTCCATCTTCTTGAGCTCACCGACGACAAGCTGGAGATCATCGAGATTGAGATCGCAGCCGGAGCCGCTGCTGACGGCTCGCGGGTTGGGGACCTAACCCTCCCTGAGGGCAGTCTCGTGATCAGTGTGATCAGAGAAGATGGGGGTGTCGTCCCGAGCGCTGACACCGTTTTGAAAGCCGGCGAGGAAGTTCTAGTCGTCCTCAGTCCTGGGCTCGAGAATGAGGTTGCGTCCTTGTTCGCCAGTGGCAGATCCTCATCCAACTGAGCAATAGTTGGAATGGCTGGAACACCTGCACTTCCCGAGGTGGCCGCAGCTCTCATCGGCTTTGCGGATGGGACCGAGTGTCTTACTGTAAGCGCGGTCATACCTCAGGGCGATGATGTTGCGTCAGCCATTGTCAGCTACGACCGGCTGGAGCAGGTTTTAACCGTTGCGGAGGGCGATGAGGTCAGGACGGTGCCAGCCTTGGACGGCTTGGGTGGCTCGGCCTTGGGACAAATTCACACCCACCGATTCCCAGACTTTGAGGTAGACGAGGATTCAGGGGAGATCACAGGGGCTATTGGAGCTATGGAAGACCTCGCGAGATCACTGGAGAAGCTGGCTCAGCTTTTCGGGGATGGTGCACTTGCGTCCGCTGAGTTCCGCACCAAGCCGCCTTCTGAGCCACTTGAAATTGGTGCTGACGGGAAAGGTGGCTTTGTTGTTTCCTGCGGCGAGATTGGTTTTGAAGTTCCCGAGAACTGGCCGGCCCGCTAAGCGCCGCTAATATCCGTCGCCGATTCCTTTGGGGGATCGTCTAACGGCAAGACGCTCGGTTCTGGTCCGAGTAATCGGGGTTCGAATCCCTGTCCCCCAGTGCTAGGTCACCAGGCCGCCTGCTTGGTCAATCCAGTCCTGATGGAGAGTCTTGAATCGCCCATTCTGGGCAAGCAGCTCGTCATGAGGACCAGATTCGATGATGCTTCCTCCTTCGAGGACGACGACAATGTCTGCGTTCTTGATGGTTGACAGTCTGTGGGCGATGACGATTGATGTTCGTCCAGCCAACAGAGTTTCCAAGGCGGCCTCGATCTTCTCCTCGGTGTGTACATCCACATTCGAGGTGGCCTCGTCAAGAATGAGGATCCTTGGATTCGCAACAAGAGCCCTCGCAAAGGCCACAAGCTGCCGCTGCCCAGAGGAAAGCTGGACTCCTCGCTCGCCCACGAGTGCATCCCAGCCTTCGGTGAAGCCTTCAACAACTTTGTCGAGGCCAACCGTGGTCCCTGCCGAGATGATCTCCTCCCGGGACGCATCCAGCTTTCCGAAGGCAATGTTTTCAGCGAGCGTTCCGCTGAACAGAAACGGCTCTTGGGGAACGATTCCCATCTGCGACCGCAGCGAATGTGAAGTCACGTTCTTGAGGTTGTGGCCATCCACCTCGACTTCGCCGGAGGTTGGGTCATGGAACCGGGCAGCCAACTTCGCAAGCGTGCTCTTGCCGGCTCCCGTCTCGCCAACGAGAGCGACAGTCTTTCCTGCTGGGATTGTTAGCGAGATGTTGTTGAGAGCCAGAGGTGGCTCGTCGGTGTAGGAGAAGGACACGTCCTTGAAGTCAATCTCGCCAACAAGGCTTCCAAGCGTCAGAGCGTCGTGCCGATCCTTCAGGTCTGGCTCGGTGTCGAGAAGTTCGAAAATCTTGTCGAGCGCTGCCATTCCGGATTGATACGTGGTGTAGAGCTGGCTCAGTTGCTGGATCGGGTCGAAGAAGTTGTTCAGGGCTGCCACAAATGCAAATACAACGCCCACAGTGATTCGGCCCGATACAGCCGCGGCGCCGCCGACGAGGAGGATCCCCGCGGTTACTGCAGCGCTCAGCATCTCGACGGCTGGGAAGTAGCTGGCGTTGAGGTAGACAGTCTTCATGTTCTCGGCTCGGTTAGCCTCGTTGAGCGCTGCGAATTCCCTAAGGTGTCGCGGCTCTTGGCCGAATGAGCGCACAACTCTGACTCCTGAGAGTGTCTCTTGGAGGTACCCAGTGATGGCCGCGATCCGCTCACGGGTTCGCCTGTAGATGTCTGCCGAGGCAATTCGGTAGACCAGCCCACCAACCCAAAGAATCGGAATGACAACGAAGGTGGCAAGCGCCAGCTGCGGGTCGAGATAAATAAGTACTCCGGCAGTAGCGAAGAGAGTGAGTGTCCCTTGGAACAGCGACACAATTCCGTCGCTGACCAATGAGTCGAGAGCCTCAACGTCGTTGGTCAGTCGCGAGATAATGATGCCGGCTCTGTTGCGGGCATAGAAGCCAATTGACAGCGACTGAAGATGTGCGAATAGCTCCAGTCTCAGGTCCGCGAGTGCGCGTTGTCCAACCCAGCCTGTGAGCCACGTTTGGGTTGCTGTGGCGAGCAAGTAGACGACGGCGCTCAGCAAGAAGAGCGCGACTGTCGTATCGAGAGCCTCAAGGTTTTTCGGTGTTATCCCCTTGTCGATTGCCATCTTGGCTAACGGCGCTGGCGCAACGGCAGCGCCGGTGGCGAGAATCAGAGAGACAAACATCAAGCTGACACGGCCCCGATATGGCCGCAGAAGCCGGATCAGACCTTTGAGTTTCCTGCGCCTGTCACCGGTTCCCCTGAAGCGACGCCGGATATCAGCCCAGCGGCTGGGAGTTTGCTCAGCAACGCTGGTCATAGCCCGGCTGTCTCCCGTTCGGGATCGTTCGTGTTCAGGAATACTGCGTCGGGAAGCCCCTTCTCCACAATGCGCCTGTAAAGGTCCGAAGACTTAACAAGTTGCTGGTGTGTTCCTCGTGCGATCAGCGTTCCTTGATCGAGAACCGCAACCTCGTCGGCCAAGGCGATGGTCGACAAGCGGTGGGCGACGATAATTGTGGTGCGGTTTTCCATCACGTCACTCAGCGCAGCTTTGATCTCGCGCTCCGTTGAGGCATCTACTGAGCTCGTTGCATCGTCGAGAATCAGTACGCGGGGTCGGGTGATGATTGCCCGCGCAATGGCAATTCTCTGACGCTGGCCGCCTGAGAGAGTCAGGCCACGCTCGCCAATTCTGGTGTCCAGCCCCTGGGGGAGTTCTTGGATGAATTTGAGGGCTTGGGCGCGCCGGGCAGCGTCAAGGACCTCTTCGTCGGTCGCGCCGGGCCGGCCATAAGCGATGTTCTCACGCACGCTGGCGCTGAAGAGAAACGGGTCGTCCCCCACTATGGCGACTGCCTGCCTCAGCTTTGGAATGTCAAGGGTCTTGACATCGGCTCCATCCAGTTTCACCACTCCATGATCGGGGTCATATAGGCGCGGAATCAGACTGGCCAAGGTGCTTTTGCCGGCACCGCTGGTTCCCACCAATGCAATTGTGGTGCCCTCCGGAATATCGAGGCTGACATTGTTGATTGCGGGCCGATTAGCTCCGCCAAAGGTCAGTGAGACCGAATCGAACTCCACTCGTCCTCCGCCTGGTGGCGGCCCAGACGCTCCTTCGGGGCTGGTTAGCATTGGTTCGCGGTCTAGGAGCTCAAATATTCGTGCTCCAGAAGCGGTTGCTCGTTGTGCCAGACCGAGCATTACGCCCAGTGTCTTCATTGGTCCGATGAGCATCAAGAGGTAGGCGTAGAAGGCGACGAATTCGCCAAGATTGAGGTGCCCATTAATTACGTCGCGGCCGCCTAGAAGCAGGATTGCCGCAAGGCCAAGATTGGGCAGGAAAGCGATTACGGGGTTGAATAGCGCCTGCAACTTGGTAGCTGTCATTGCTTGGTCAAAGACGCGTGTCGTTGCGTAGGCAAATCTCTCCATCTGCCTCTCTTCTGC
>CAZZKI010000007.1:0-12102 GCA_964654785.1 uncultured Solirubrobacteraceae bacterium | reverse complement strand
ATCACAAAGATCAGGCCATAGCCAAGGAAGAAGCGCACTGCCTGCAGGTCAACAGTGGCTCGGGACATCAACTGACCTGTCTGCTGGCCTTCGAAAAAGCCCAACTCGAGCTTTTGGAGGTGTCCGTAGAGGCGGTCCCTCAGGTCGTATTCAATTCCCAGAGAGACACGGCCTGCTACAAGCCGACGGCCTACCGAGAGAATCAGGCGCAGCACTCCAGCGACGAGAACAGCCAGTGCCAATTTGTGCAGGGCCTTACCGCCATCGTTGTTATCGATGGCATTAACTGCTCGTCCTGTCAGCAGGGGCAGTAACACCGTCATTCCCATCGCTCCCATGGCCAGCAGGAACGACCAGATGACGCCACGCCTGTAAGGACGAAGAAAGCCTAGGAGTCTGTAAAAGGTCTGCATTCGTGAGTCAGAAGCACCATAGAGCCCGGGGAGGCCTCGCAAAGGTGTCTACGGATGTGGATACTTTGGGGGATGCAACCTCTTGGGCGATTCGGGATCTGCGGGCGCTGCGCCCACCAGCGGCTGATTCAGTCAGGTCGCGGCTCACAGTTCTCAATGTGTGGGCTTTCGCGCACCGATCCCGACTGGCCCCGCTACCCGCGGATGCCAGTGGTGCAGTGTCCTCGATTTGAGGATCGAGGCAACGCTCCGGTGCCGCTTGGCCCGCGTGACTGATTTGACTCAGTCGAGGGGATCCAGCACGAGATACGCGCTGGCATCCTGTCCCTGAACTATTGATACGAGGAACATTGTTGGCGCAGTGAGTGATTCCACTGCCGATGCTTCCGGGGCTCCCGGCATGGCTCCAATGCTTGGCACTGACTCCGGCAAAGTGCTCGTGAGAGGATCGCTCAGCTGCGGCTCGTAATCCTTCTTCTGGAAGAGAAGAGCAGTTCCCTGATTCCCAGCCTTCGTTGATTGGCCAGACGAGAGGGTGATGTTCCGCTCGCCTGGACGCGGTGGCATCAGGACGACGACATTCTCGGCGCCATCCACGTATTTGAAGGTGTAGAGAGCCAGCTCAAGTGCTTCTCGTCTAAGCAGAAGCATGCGTTGGGTAGATGGCTTGCCTGTGGCGATTGAGCAGTGGGGTCCGAGCCCACAGAGCGTGTACAGAATCCCATCACCTTGGACAATTTGAACGTCACTGCCGCCGTTTGCCCCACGAACAGCGATGCGCACAGGCAGGTCGGCAATCTTCAGAGGGCCGCCAGTAACGGCAACTAGCTGTTTGCCATCTGTTCCCTTGTACTGAGGGGCGACATGGTCAGCAATTTGCTGCGCTGCGGCCGGTGTGTCGGTTGACGGCTCCCAAGATGACCAACCAGTTGGGGTCTGCAGGTCGGTCTTGGTGCTGGCAAGGCCAGCCGCGAATATGAGCGCCACGACTCCAACGAGTCCTAGGACGAAAATGATTGCTCGAAACCTTCCAGCCGCGGGGTGTACAGCAGGTGGCGTGCCGTAGGGGGGAGGCGGCTCCGTGAGCGTCTGCCCTGTGGAGGGGGTAGGACCAGTGGTGACTAGATCGTCGGCCATGTGTCCTCCTCGAGCAGGTCAATGACTGGCTCCTTGAGGCCAACGGAATCGAGGAGTTCAACCACCTCGTCGCCGTGCATTTCGCGGCGCTCAATCAGCGTGTCCGCGATCTGTTCGACAGCGTCCTTGTTTTGAAGCACGAGTTGGTAAGCGGTCACGAAGGCCTGGCCGAGAAGGCGTGCTACTGCGGCCCGCTTGGTTGGATCGCCAAGTACGGACGCGATGGGATCTGGCGCCATCGGCGAGCCAGAGGCCGCTCTATTCATGATTTGCAGGCCTATCTGTTCAAACTTTTTCGCTATCTGCTCAACATCGGTGTCCGGCTCGGGGTGGGACAACGTCACCGCCTTGCCATCGAGTTCGATTCGACCAGGGCCCATCGCCCATCCGCCCACCATCATTGATGCGAGGCGCGTGGCTGAAGCCACATCGCCGCCAACGCCGGTGCTGTTCTCGCCGTAAAAGACCTCTTCGGCGGCCATTGCGCCAAGTGTCCAGATCAGACGAGCCACCTGCTCGCTTCGCCATGAGCTGAATCGCTCTTCCTCCTCGATCGCTTGATGGTGGCCAAGGGAGCCGGCTCTCATCCGAATCGAAAGACGGGTTGAAAGAACGCCCTTCATGAAGACATGGCCGGCAGCAGCGTGCCCTGCCTCGTGGATTGCGACAGCCCTCGTCTCCTCTGGGACATAGGTCACGCCAACTGCAGTTCCGGTCTCCACGGTGGTCATTGCCTCAACAATGTCGGTCCACGCGAACTTGCTGCGTCCGTCTGCATGGGCATAGGTGAGCCCCATGGAACAGACCTGTTCAATCATTGATGGCGAGTAGCCGTTGGTGATTCGCGCAAGTTCGTCTCTCCGCTTGTCAGAGTCGAGTTCAGGCTCGTGGGCAACTTTGGCCAAGTAGAGGTCGAAGATGTCCTTTCGGTCGTCCTTGGTTGGAGTTCGGAACCAGATGTGGCGGCCCATCCGCCCAGGTCGGGTCAGGGCCGGGTCTAGGGCCTCGAGTGGCGCGTTCGTAGCCCCGATGAAGAAGATCTGCTCAGGCCGGGGCTTCGGGGCGGGGAGGCGCAGGGGAATTGGCCCGACCTTCTGTGGAATCAGGTAAAGGGCGTCAAGGAGGTTGTTGAGGCGATTGGTGAAGAACTTCCTGAAGAAAGGTGGGTCGTCAACTCCGTCCATCTGGACAAGGAGCTGGTTCAGCGCCATGCCACCGCCCATGCCCATTCCCATGCCTCCAATGAATCCGTTGATTCGGTCCCTTGCGGCAGCGAGCACAGGTGGCATTGCGTCTACGGGTGTGCTAGCCCGAGCCGCGAAAATCTTCTCCCTCCAAGCACGAGTCTCAAGGACGAGGTCCCCGCTGGCCGTCAACGCGCCCATCGGGCCATAGAAGAGCTCGTCGTGGATTGAACCCGGGTCCGCGGATCCCATTCCAAATCCGGCTGGGGCGCCGCTCCCAAGGGCGGCGCGGCGCATTCCGACTGCATCAATCTCGTCAATGAAAACGATGCATTGACCGCCCCATTTCTTGGCGAGGCGCCTTGCTTTTGACACTAGGAGCATCACGACCACAACATCCATGCCGATGAAGGTCTGAGCGAAGCCGGACCCGGGCATGGTGACGAACGGACTGTTGAATGAGGTCGCGATTGCTTTCGACAGCATCGTCTTGCCAGTGCCTGGTGAGCCGAGGAAGAGCAGGCCGCGCTCGCGCTTGCCTCCGAGCTTTTCGAATTCCTCACCCGACTGCCAGAGCGAGATAACTCGTGAGACCTCCTCCTTGGGCTCTTTCTGGCCGCGAACGTCAGTCAGTCGCACTCCCCAGTCAGCATCTCCGGGCTCGTAGCCCTTCATTTGACGGATAGCGAATACGAGAAGCGGGCCGAAGAGAATTCCGAAGTTGATCAGGAAGAGGAGAGGGAGTTGAAGCGCCAGCACAAGCAGCTGTGGAGCCAGGCTGCTGACGATCTTTCCGAAGCCACCCATGTCGAACAGGGTGGTCACGACGATGAAGATCACCGCAATCCAGATGAAGAGACGAACCCAACGGCGCCAGAACCAGAGCTGTCGTCTTGCGACTTGGTCCTTCTTCAGCTGCTCCCGATCAGCTCCGTAAAGGCTGGGCTTTGGGAGGAGCTTGTGGACAACCAGGTCAACGATTCCCCGGAATGCAGCGACGGCGAGAAGAGTTCCTGCGAGCGCCCAACCGACGGACCATTTGTTTGTCTTCCACAAAATCAGGAAGAACGCCGGCGCCGTCATCAGAGCGACAACGGTTGCTGCTTTGCGAAGCCTGTTCCACTCCGCGTTGAGTGCGGAGATGTCTCTCTGTCCTCCCAGGCCAGCCTCTGATTCGTCGCTCATCTTGCGAAGGTTAGCCTCGCAGCGGGTTCATGCGTCCGCCAACAAGCGTCATGACCTCTGCCATTGCTGCCACAATCTGCAGCCTCATGGCCGAGCATTCACGCCGAGGAGCGGTTCAACTGAGGGGTTTAGAGGCGAGAGCCTCTAGTTTTGTGCTGTGAGCGAGGGGGACAATAAGTCTGAGAAGGAGGCTGGGAGTGGGGTGACTCTGCCCGAGCGGTGGGAGCGCCTGTGCCTCTGGTCCGACCGCCGTCCCTACCTGTCTGCGGCGCTCGTCTTCGGGCTGATCCTCATCATCTTCTTCAACCCAGTGCTGATGGGCAAGCAGTTAAGCCAGCAGCACATGCTCTGGGCCGAGTGGCCGTGGCACGGACTTCAGCCACCTGAACTGACACAGCCAATCCTTGCCAACGAAGGGGACGAGGCTCACACCTTCTATCCGCTCCGGTACGCCTCTGAGCAGATGGTCAAGAAGGGTGAGATTCCGCTTTGGAACCCTTACTCGTATGGCGGTCACGTCATGCTGGGTGACCAGCAGTCGGCGCTCGCCTATCCGTTGATCTGGATCGGTCTGATCTTCCCTCTGGATTGGGCTTGGGGACCGATGTGTCTCCTCAATCTCTTGATTGCAGCGATGGGCATCTTTGCGTTTGCGCGCGGAGTCGGGATCAGACGCTCCGGAGCACTTGTGGCAGGAACTGTCTTCATGCTGTCGGCACCGCTGCTCGGCTGGCTGCAGTGGCCTCACTCGATGGTGTTTGCTCTGTTTGGCTGGTTGCTGTTTGCAACCGACCGGCTGACCAGATTCGGACGCTGGCGAGATTTCGCTTGGGTCGGAGTAGTTGTCGGGCTCGAGATTTTGGCCGGTCACCCTGAATCGGCGATCCTCAACTCGGCTGCAGCATTCACCTACGCGGTTGTTGTGCTTCTGGCGGACCGTGAACGGCGAGCGACAGCAATGGTTGGCATCCGCAAACTGGCCATGTGGTTCATGGCTCATGGTTTAGGCGCGCTCGTCGCTGGTGTGGCAGTACTGCCTTTCTATCCCGCCTACGACCTTTCCATTGAGCGAGTCAGCCACAAGTACCAGACACGCTCACCGCTGGATATTTGGGATTCCATCCTCTACTTGATGCCTGACCTGTTTGGTCGCGCCGACAGTTGGCCGAACGTCTCAAGGCTCGATTTCCTCTTCACTTCGACACTCGTTGACTTTGGAGTTGGGGCACTGGTTCTTTCCCTCATCGCGCTGTGGCGACTTCGATCACTTGCGACAACCAAGGCAGTAGCAGCTATCGCGGGTATGTCCGCGATCTTGATGTTCGGGGTATTTCCAGCTGCTCTCCTCCTGAAGATCCCGCCGCTCAACACCGTCATCGTTCAGCGCGTCTACATCTACATCGCTGCAGCAGGTGCGATAGGAGCTGGTGCCGCAGTCCAGTCGTTGCTGCGCAGAGGGCTTTCGCTCAAATCCATCGTTGCTTGGGTTGTTGGCCCGTTGGCTCTCGGTGTCGGCCTGCTGGGGATCGAGATCGCACTGGGTGTCACCTACGGTCCTGAGCGGACGATCAACGAGCTGGCGATTGGGCGGCTCGCTGCAGTTCTGCTCCTCACGGGCGCTGTCCTCTGGCTCTTCGGGAGAGTCAAGGAACGATGGGCGGTTGGTGCAACTCTGGTTCTCTGCGTTGGGCAGCTGGCCTACCTTTCGTCACTAAATGTCTGGCTTCCGCCTGACCTTGCACATCCGGCAACGCCGCCCTCGATCAAGTTCCTGCAGAAGCAGAAGGGCACATTCCGGGTGGGGACGATCCGCGTTGGGGTTGAGCCAACCCTCATGCAGTCCAACGCGAGCGCGATGTTTGGGCTCGAGTCGCTTGAGGGGCATGATCCGCCGATTTCGAGGCGCTGGGTGAACTTCGCAACAAAGGCTCTCGACCAGCCTGGCTACCTTGAGCGGCTTCCCGGAGCTCCTAATCCGCGTCGTTCCCAGTCACTCAACCTGCTTCGGATGATGAATGTCAGGTACTACCTGAGTCGTCCGTACGCGCGCTACAGCATTCCCGGCTTCACAGAGGTTTATCGAGGTCCTGATGCTGTGATCTACCAGGACGCGTTTGCCATGCCGCGGGCATTCGTGGTTCCCCGTGTGCGTCGAGTCCCGTCGCTGTTTGCGTTGGCACAGATGGCAGGTAACAAGCTGAAGCCTCGCCAGTTTGCATACGTTCCGATGGGTAGCCCAGGGATAGTTGGCGCTGGGGACAGTTACCGGAGCGCTGTCGCCAAGTGGCAGTCCAACCGCGAGATGAAGGTAGAAGTTCCCAACGGTGCTGGAGGCTGGCTCGTCGTTGGAAACGCTTGGACCCCAGAGTGGGAAGCAACAGTTGACGGCAAGCCAGTTGAGGTCACGCCCACCAATTTTGCGATTCAGGGAATCTCGATTCCACCCGGAAAGCACACAGTCGTGTTCACCTACTCGGCCAGTCCATTCTGGAATGGGCTCTTGCTGACGGTAATTGGGCTGATCCTTGCGGGACTGATGATTGTCGGCGGCCGCCGCGGCTGGAAGCCGCGGGCTTGGATCGAGAAGCGCCTTGGCAGGGATCTTCCGATTCCTGCCTGGGCTGTAGGCCCTGGTGAGATACCCGAAGGCGAGGTAGCCAAGGAGTCAAAGGCATCGAAGAAGGCTAAGGCCACTGCGGCTTCGCTAAAGGGAACGGTGGGAGCGGGAGTCAAGAAGTCGGGTGAGCGACTGAAGGCAACCTTCCCGGGGGTAAGTAACCCGTTTAAACGCCGCTCTAAGTAGTGCCGGAGGAGGGACTCGAACCCCCGACACGCGGATTATGATTCCGCTGCTCTAACCAACTGAGCTACTCCGGCGGGGGAGGTCGGAGTCTAGTGAGGAGCGGCAGTTTGAGTCACGCTGGGCGCTGGGTAGTCTCAGGCTGTGACGTCGAGTCTTCTCGCCATCCCGAATATCTCCGAAGGGGCTCGCAGCGATGTGATCGCAGCAGTGCGGGCTGCGTACGAGAATGCAGGTGCATTAGTACTCGACGAGACCTCGGACGAGGACCACGGAAGGTCAGTGCATACATTGGCCGGATCTCAAGCCGTCCTCTCAGAGGCTTTGGTCGAAGGCTGGAAGGTCTGCTCCGAACTCATCGATCTCCGCGTGCAGCGTGGGGTGCACCCTCATGTAGGGGCAATGGATGTAGCTCCAGTTGTGTTTCTCGAGCCGGAGCAGCGGGGCGCTGCTTGCGCCTCGGCTCTAACCGCTGCAGCCTCGCTTGGCAGGGCCGGAGCCAGCGTCTTTCTCTACGGCCATTTGGCAGGAGGGCGCACCCGTGCCTTCATCAGGAAGGGTGGCCTTGAGGCTCTGCGACGGCGCTCTTCCGCCGGTGAGCTAACTCCCGACTTCGGACCACGCGATATTCCTGACGCTGCTGGTGCGGTGCTTGTCGCAGCAAGGCCACCTCTGATCGCGTTCAATCTCAGGCTTGAAGGTGGAGAGTCGTTGGCTCAAGCGAGGGAGACTGCTCAGGTTCTCCGTGAAGGAGGCTCCCACGGGTTGGATGGAGTGAAGGCCCTTGCATTTGAGCTTGATACCCAAGGTTTTGTCCAGCTTTCGTTCAATCTGGAGGACCCGGAAACCTGTGGGCTTGACCGACTGGTTGAGGCTGTTCGGGAGAGGCACAAGGTTGCATCCGGGGAACTCATTGGACTGACTCTGAGTAGATACATCGAATCGATTCCATCGGACTTGGCGATGCCGGCCTTTGATCCCGTGATGAAGTCGGTAGAGGGTTGTCTAAGGTTCCACGGGATCGAAACCTGATGGCCAACAAGAACAAGAAACGTAAATCGAAGCACCGCGGCAACGCCGCCGGCATGATCGAGGCGCGCGGCCGAACCGGGCGCAAGCCAACAGTCGAAGAGAAGACCGGCTCAAAGGCCAAGCCTCAGGCTCAGTCTTCCCCGCGAGTCAACCGGTACGACCAACCACCTACTTGGAGAAGCGCGGCCGTGCGCGCAGTTCTGGCATCGGGTGTGTTTTTCGGGCTGCTCTACCTGTTTCTCAAGCGGCCGCCTGCTGCATCAGCGCTCATTGCCATCTTGATGATCGCGCTGTATACGCCTCTTGGCTACTACACCGACCTCTGGATTTACCGCCGTCGCCAGAAGAAGAAGTCTGAGGGCGGGGCACGATGAGCGTCGAGGTTCACGGATTTACAGTCGGGCCTGTTCAGGAGAACACCTACATCGTTGTGGGCCCGAATCAAGAGTGCGTGATCGTTGACCCAGGCGATGAAGCCGAGCGACTCCTTGGTGCCATGGACGAACTCGGAGCCGATTGCAAAGCAATCCTCCTTACTCACACACATTTTGACCATGTTGGAGCGGTTGCTCCGGTTGCCAGAGCCACAGGCGCAGAGGTGTGGTGCCCAGAGATCGAGAAGCCTGTGCTTGCGAACATCATGGAGTTTGTTCCGTGGCCAGGCTTTGGCCCCTTCGAGAGTTGGGAGGCCGAGAACCTTGTCTCAGGCGGGGAGACTCTTGATCTGGGGGGCATGGAGATCGGCGTGGTCTATACCCCAGGTCACAGTCCCGGTCATGTCACGTATGTATTTGAGGGCGGATCCAAGCTTCTGTCCGGGGATGTTCTGTTTCAGGGCTCCGTGGGTCGGGTTGACCTGCCCGGTGGCGATGGCCCAACTTTGATTCGTTCGATCGGCTCTCTGCTTGATGCCTTCCCGGATGAAGCTGTTGTTCATCCAGGACACGGTCCGTTGACGACCCTCGGTGCTGAGCGGGCTACCAATCCATTCCTTCAGAGCTTGGCGACATGACTTCAATCAAGGCTCCGAAGGGAACCTTCGATGTTCTCCCAGCTGCTGCTGACGGCTACGCCCGAGTTGAGGAGGTAGCTGGCGGGATCCTCAGACGTGCTGGTTATCGGCGTATCGCAACTCCTATCTTCGAAAGCACCGATCTCTTTTCGCGAGGCGTCGGAGAATCAACGGACATCGTCGCCAAGGAGATGTACTCATTCGACGACGGGGGAGGTAGGTCAATGACTCTGCGTCCCGAAGGGACTGCTTCCGTCTGTCGCGCCTACGTCGAGCATGGAATGCACAAGCTGCAACAGCCAGTTCGACTTTGGTACTCAGGCCCGTTCTTTCGGCACGAGGCTCCACAGGCTGGGCGCCATCGTCAGTTCCATCAGATTGGCGCTGAAGCTTTTGGATCTGATCGTCCTGAGCTTGATGCCGAAGCGGTACTTCTTCTGGCTGAGGTTCTGGAGGCGTGCGGGGTAGAGGGTGTGAGGCTCCGGCTCGGCACCTTGGGCTCTACCGAGGCGAGGCTGCAATGGAGGGAGCAATTGGCTTCCTACCTGAGAGCTAACGAAGACAGACTCTCGAGTGAGGTCCGCGAGAGAATCGACAGCAATCCGCTCCGTGCCTTCGACAGCTCGGATCCTTCAACGCAGGATGTAATGAAGGAGGCTCCGCTCCTGTTGGACCAGTTGATGGGCGAGGATCTTGAACACTTTGAGACGGTGAAAGCTCTTCTGGAGTCCGCAGGCGTTCCCTTCGAAGTGGATCCCCGGCTCGTGCGCGGACTCGACTACTACTGCCGAACAGTGTTCGAATTCACGTCTGACAAGCTCGGGGCACAGAGCGGGGTTGGCGGTGGAGGTCGCTACGACGGACTCGTTGAACTGATTGGCGGGCAGCCGGCTCCAGCGATTGGCTGGGCCGCTGGAGTTGAGCGCATCCTGATCGCGTCAGGTGAAGCATCTGAGCCGTCGGAGAACTGCGATGTGTTGGTTGTTTCAGCCGATGAGTCGACCCTCGCTGAGTCATTCTCAATTGTTGACCAACTTCGGAAGACCGGCCTGTCGGCGCGACTTGAGGTTGGGGGTCGGTCAATTAAGGCGTCGTTCAAGCACGCAGACAAGATTGGTGCTCGGGCTGTAGCTATCGTCGAACCAGATTCCATTCAGCTCAAGGACTTGGGGTCCAGTGAACAAGTGGTTCTCTCTTCCCCACAAGACCTAATTGCTGCCCTAGCCGCCAAGATCACCCCATGACATCAATTCAGCCCAACCGGTTCCGCTCAAAATGGGCGGGCGATCTTCGCGAGTCCGATGCTGGCCAAGACGTCACTGTTGCGGGCTGGGTGCATCGTCGCAGAGACCATGGCGGTCTGGTTTTCATTGACCTTCGAGATCGATCTGGGGTTCTTCAGCTTGTTTTCCATCCGGAGGAAGCCCCTGACGCCCATGCGGTTGCCGGCAGTCTTCGGTCAGAAGACGTGATTACCGCCACAGGCGAACTCGTTCCTCGTGATGCTTCTCAGGTGAATTCGGATGTACCAACCGGTGGTGTTGAGCTCTCTGTCAAGTCGGTTGAGCGGCTTGCAGATGCAGAGACCCCGCCATTCCCAGTTGACGAGGACGGTCCGGTTGATGAACTCATTCGTCTGAAGAACCGTGCAGTTGATCTGCGGAGGCCAGCGCTGAGTCGCGCGCTCCAGCTGCGTCACGCTGTGACCCGCTCAATCAGAAACACGCTCGACGACCTTGGGTTTTTGGATGTTGAGACTCCCGTGTTGACTCGTTCCACGCCTGAGGGAGCTCGAGATTTCCTTGTGCCTGCGCGCACATCCCCTGGTGAGTTCTTCGCCCTGCCTCAGTCGCCTCAGCTCTTTAAGCAGTTGTTGATGATCGGTGGTGTTGAGCGCTACTACCAAATCGCTCGCTGCTTCAGGGACGAGGATCTTCGCGCTGACCGACAGCCAGAGTTCACTCAGCTCGACCTCGAGATGTCCTTTGTTGAGGAAGACGACGTCATCGGGGTAACCGAGGCAGTTCTGGAAGCGGCATTCAAGGAGGCAGGTGTGGACGCGGGGTCTGCCCCGTGGCCCCGGATGGCGTGGGAAGAGTCAATGCGGCGCTTCGGAAATGACCGTCCCGATGTCCGGTTCGGACTCGAACTCCAAGATGTTGGCGAGGCACTGTCATCAACTGAGTTCAAGGTTTTCCAAGGAGCGCTCAGCTCTGGCGGGGTTGTATGGGGCTTGAACGCTGGCTCTCACGAGGTCCCTCGGTCGGAGCTGGATGCGCTCACTGAGCTTGCAAAACGACATGGTGCCGGGGGCTTGGTATGGGCATTTGTCGAGGAAGATGCGGGCTGGAAGAGTCCTGTTGGCAAGTTCCTTTCAGACAACGAACGCGCTGGCGTGATTGCTGCTCTTGGAGCCAAGCCCGGGGACCTCATGCTTTTGGTTGCCGACACATTTGAAGTAGCTGCGTCTGCTCTCGGCGCCATCCGCCTTGATCTCCGGGATCGCCGTGGCCTCGTCGAGGCGGGCAATCACGCTGCACTTTGGATTACCGATTTCCCAATGTTTGAGAGAGACTCAGATGGTGAGCGATGGGTAGCGCTCCATCACCCATTCACTGCTCCATCGGGAGACCTCAGCGATCCGGCTTCAGTCAGCAGTCGGGCCTACGACATTGTGCTCGATGGGGTTGAGATCGGTGGCGGCTCCATTCGTATTCACGATCCAGAGCTCCAGTCCCAAGTTCTCGAGACGATTGGGATGAGTTCCGACGAGGCGGAGGAGCGGTTTGGCTTCCTTCTTCGGGCGCTTCGGCAGGGAGCTCCGCCGCACGGTGGAGTTGCTCTTGGCCTAGACCGGTTGGTTGCGCTCTGTGCAGGGCACGATTCAATTCGCGACGTAATCGCGTTCCCGAAGAGTGCTTCATCGCAGGACCCGCTGACTGGAGCGCCAGGCGAGGTTGATCCTGCGCAGCTTCGGGAGATTGGACTTCAACGCTTGCCGATTGACGGGGTCAAGAGGCAGCCGGAGTCATAGTCGGCTGATGGATCTTCTCGCCTTCGAGCACCACCTTGATTTTCCGGTTGGGCTCGGGCTTCTTCCCGATTCGATCCACCGCGGCTCGGCCGGAGGTGCTGCATGCGGTGACTTGATCGACTTTCGGGTTGAGCTGGCCGAAGATTCCAAGCTCAACTGCGGCTTCGATGCAGAGGGTTGTGGAGCGTTGACGGCGGCCGGCTCGGCAGTTGCGTCGCTTGCCAACGGGAGGACCCTTATTGAGGCTGCTAGCGTTGGGATTGCGTCTGTCTCCGAGGAACTCGGGGGCATGTCAGCCTCCAAGG
>CAZZKI010000006.1:0-18607 GCA_964654785.1 uncultured Solirubrobacteraceae bacterium | reverse complement strand
GGTCCATCATGAGGGCCTCTCGACCGGCGCGTCAGCCGAGCGGCGCATCGTCGAGTTCGCACGAGGGCGCGACCGTTACCTGAAGACTCATGTGGGCAAGCTCTCCGCATTGCTGATGCGCCCGGTGATCGCCTTCCCTTACCTGCTGCGGGCTGCCGCCGCGACCGTTCTGCCCGGCCATGAGCCGGAGCGCTACATGGCCCATGTTCGAGCGACCCTGAACCCCTCCCGCGGTGAAGGCCTCAGAGAAGCCGCAGCCGCCTACAACCTCAGAGCCTCGGCCCGAGAGTCCCAGTAAACGATGTCGGATGGCCATCACGGTCCCGAGACGGGGTCGTGGGTCGCAGCCTCGCCGGGCGCGTTGTGAGCGTCAGCGAACGCAGAGCCCGCCGAGGCTGTACCCGCGACGGCTATCCGACTTCACTACGACGTGGCGCGGCGATTCTTGAGTGAGGCAATGCCGATCTTGAATGCTCGTGCCTCGTCTGGGCGGACAAAGCGGGTTGCCCAAAGCGCGAGCGGGATTAGGGCGAAGACGGCTAGGCGTTCAGCCAGGCCTGCAGCGCCAGAGGTTGGGAGAAACATGTTGCCCGCGATTGAGATCCCGCCGGCTACCAAAGTGAAGTGGGCCAAGCGCGCCCACTCGAAGCCAACCTCAAACATGTTGCGAGTGAGTACTCGGAGCACGGCGAGCATCACAACGTAAGCACCGACGAGGGCAATGCCAGCCCCGCTGATTCCCATTGAAGGGACGAGTAGGGCGAGCAGGACAATGTTTGCGAGGAGGCCAGCGATCGCTGCCGGGAAGTTGCGAGTTGTGATCTTCGCCCTGCCGCCAACGGTGACCATCAGCGTGACCATCCCGTACATGGCCCAGCCAAGCGCGACCCAAGGCAGAGCCTTCCAAGCTGGGTAGAAGTCTGGGGCGGCAAGCAGCCTAACGACCCACCTGCCCATGAGGACCAAGCCGGCCACTGCCATTCCCGTAACCGTGGCGTACCAAGTCGTGACGGACGCGTAGAGCTTGGCTGCCTCTTTGTCGTCCTTGACTGAGTAGGCCAGCGGCGGCCATGCGTATTGGAAGCCGCGGGCCAACGCGATCATCCCGCCTGACAGCTTCACGGAGAGGGAGTAGAGGCCGGCCTGTGCCGCACCCTTTCCGTGGAAGAGCCAGGCTCGGTCAATCAGGTTGAGGGCGAAGACACTCGCGTCAGCCGGAACTGTGGGCAGGCCGAATCGAAGCAAGGTGCCAATGCCGCTGGCAGTTCCACCTTGCGGGCGAAGTCGGTCGCGCTCCCAAATCCACAGGCCGACCAGCACGATGCTTGAGGCTGCGTAGTTGCCGAACAGGAGGCCGTTGGCTCCATCACCACGGAAGACCACCAGCCAGACTGTCAGCGACACGGTGATCAGAACATTTGTGATGGAGCAAATGGCGTACTGGAGAGCCTTCTCCTCCACGCGCAGCAGGGCTTGGGCAAGCTCAAGGTTTGAGAAGGCCCAAAGCCCGAGGGCCCCGATCTTGACGATTGTCGGGTCTCGCATGTCGAGGGTCAGCTCGGCAATCGGCCCAGCAAAGAGGTAGATGAATCCGCAGACTGTTGTGCTTACAGCCAGCAGCGAGAGGACAGAGCGGCGCGCGAGTTCGTTTCTGCCGGCAGTGTCTTTCTCCTCATAGTGGTAGCGAACAAACGCCTCGCCAATCCCTAGCCGGACGACGATGCTGAAGAAGACAACGCCTGCCCCAACCAACTCAGCAAGCCCGTAATCAGCCTCGGTCAGGTGCCGCGTGTAAACGGGCAGCAGAAGGATCGCCAAAGGCTTGGAGACCAAGTCTGAGACTTGGTAGGCAAATGCTGTGCGCAGAAGCCGTCGCAGGTAGCCCGGGCCGGCCATCCCCAAGGACGCTACCGGGGGCGCTGGCGGTTACCGTGCCTTGGCATGCAGCGACAGACCGCGTTATTCCTTCTTCCGCGTCCGCTTGACTCGTTCATCCTGGAGGACTTCGTCCGGCCGTTGCTTGACGCCCCGGATGTCGCGATCCTCGCGCCGGGCAAAGTGCCCGCCGGAGCATTCATGCGCCTGCCCGGGCCCTTGGCGGCCGCCGAAGCTGCGCGCCAAGCCGGCAGAGTCAAGGTCGATGGTGACCTTGCCGTAGTGATCCTCATGCACCCGGTGCAGTGGCCACTCGCTGCGGCACTCCTGGACAGGAATCCAAACGCTCAGCTCTGGTATGGAATTTGGGATCGCTACGAACGGGCACCGGATGCCGACGAAGGGACCCGTAAGCGAGTGCACGAACTCCACGAGGCTGCCTCCAAGCGAGCCGACTGGCGCTTTGCCGTCTCAGGAGCCTTGGCCGACATTGAGGAGGAGCGTGGCCGTGACGCAGATGTGCTCCCGCCGCCACATGACGCATTCCCCGCTCCTGACCCGGGTGAGATGGTGGTTGCTGCTTCCCTTGGTCACCTCGGGCGGCGAACCGACTGGAAGCTCTTGCGGACCCTCGTTGACCAAGTTCCAGAACTGAACCTCCTGCTGATCGGCGAAGTGCACGCTGACGAAACACCGGACGACCCCGACCTTGCCAAGTTGCTGGCGTCGCCAAACGCTGTGCGCCTCGGATCACTTCCTGATGAGGCTGCAGCGAGAGTGATTGCCCTCGCTGATGTCTGCCTGCTGCCATTTCGAATTGACGAGTTCAACGACACCGGCTTGCCGCAGCGCATCCTCAAGGCAGCAAAGCTCGGACGCAAGACTCTTGTGCCGCCGCTCAAAGGGCCTCTCACCCAAGCGACTGCGGTTACCGTTTGCGAGACGCCAGAGGATTGGGCACGAGAGTTGCGTGCTGCGAAGGGAGCGGGTCGCGGAGGCGATCGCCAGCTTCGTGAGTGGGCGCTGGGGCAGAACGCTGAGACACTGCTCGCCCCATTCAGAGCAAAGCTTGAACAACTCGGCGTTCGAGTCCGCAACAGCTGACCCAGAACACAAAGCGGGCCTCTTAAAGAGGCCCGCCCGCTACATCTTGTTTCCAGCTCGGCCTAGAAGGGCGAGTCGGAGCACTCCTTGAGGTGGCCCTTGAGAGTGTTGGCATTGAGACTTGCGCTCTTGGCGCTGAGTCCAACACTCGGGTACCTCGCAACGAGCTCGTCAATGCAGGCCTGCTTCTTGATGCCGCCTGCAGTGAACCAAAGCATCGCTGTTGCAATCACGGCGAGAACGCCGTAGAAGATCTTCGTCAGCGGCGGACGCCCAATGGGCAGAGCTGCGACGGAGTCCTCGGTTCCCGAACCGTCCCCTTGAATCTGCACGTCCGCCTCAGCGGGCTTGCCGACTGGGGGAATGTCGGTCTTGTTTACCTGCTGTTCATCACTCATGAGCGGAAGAGTAAGCGAGCCTGTGACATCGCGTCAAGTCGCACAAAGTCGCCCGAACTCTGTACGGAAAAGTACTTAGAAGCGAATCAGTAAGGCCACTCGCCTCGACCGCCGTCAAGCAGCTTGGCGACAGGCTTCAGCTTGGCAACCAGAAGAACCTTGATCAGCACGTTCTTGGCGAAGTAGCCGAGCTCAAGAACTTGCCTGAGGATGCTCCTGCGGCGCGTAGCACCAGAGATCTTGCGGTGTTGGTACTCGGCAAGCGACCGAGACCTGCGGACGTACTCCCACTGCGATGAGAAGAACAGCAGGCGGACCTGAGCGAGAGTCACCCCTACAGAAGAGAACGAGTCGTGGATCAGCATCGTCCCGCCTGGCTTGACTCGAGCACCCCAGTCTCGAATGTCAGCAGCGGCTGGCGCGTAGCGATGAGCGCCGTCAATGTAGAGCATGTCGAGGCTTCCATCAATCGCTGCGTGGGCGCCCTCTGACGGAAGGCGCACGTGGCGGATCCGATCGTCCACCCCAGCCGCCTTAAGATTGGAATGGAAGAGCTCGTGATCGCCTTCGCCCTCCATTGAAGTTCCGTCAATCTGCTGTGGGCCTCTGTCATTACCAGCGTGTGGATCAATGGCTGCGATCTCACCAGCCGCAGGGGCTGCCTTGGCCAAAATAATTGCCGAACGGCCACGGTAGGAACCGATCTCGGCGATGCGGCTACCAGGGCCAGCTGCCTGCGCTGCCTCCCAAAGCAAGCGCGCTTGGCCTTCTGTCATCCAGCCTTCGACGCCGTCAACGGATGCCCAAGCTGCTGAAAACCCGTCGTCTGCTAGTGCGGTTCCGTTGGCTGAAGTTGGGGGGTTTGGCATTCACCGATCGTATCGCCCTTTTTGAGGGGGCGTTAGGGGAGCGTCGCGGGCGTGCGCGCACTAGGCTTGATGAACAGTGGGGACGGTTTCGCAAGCTGGAGGGGGAAGTGCCCTCGGGAGCAGGATTGGACGACTTCTTGAGCGTCCTGATGCTCGCTTCCTGATTGTCGTCGGCGGAGGAGCTTTCCTGCTGCGGACGCTGATGGTCCTGCTCGTTCAGCGGCACAACAATTTCGCCTTCAACGACACGTTCTTCTACCACTCAGTTGCGGCGATGGTCGCCGATGGAAAGGGCTTCTCCACTATCGACGGCAGGCCATTCGGCCAGTGGCCTCCCGGCTACCCATTCGTGCTCTCGATTGTCTACCGATTCTTTGGAACTAACCCGCTGATTGGGGAGTTCCTCAATGTCTTCCTCGGCACAGCAGGAGTGCTCCTCATTTATGCAGTGGCCGACCGTTCCCTCGGTCGCGTGGAAGCCAAGTTCTGCGCGATCGCAATGGCCGTCATGCCAGCGCAGATCTTCTTCACCGACGTCCTGATGTCGGAGCCAATGTTCGTTCTGATCCTGCTGACGATGCTGTGGGTCCTCGCGACCCGGGAGCCCACTCTCCAAACGGCTGCGATCGTCGGAGTGATCTTGGGTGTTGCGATGCTCACTCGAGGCGAGGGGCCGATGATGCTGTTCATGCCCTTGGCAGCTTGGTGGCCTCGGATCCCGAGGCGCATGCTGCTTGAGCGGATGGCAGTCGCATTTGGCGTGATGGTCCTCTGTGTTGCACCTTGGACCCTACGCAACTACTCGACTTTCCACCGGTTAATACCTGTAAGCACAAACTTCGGTTCGACCTTCTGGTCGGGCCACAACCCAACGGCGAACGGCAAGCAGACTTATCCGCCTGCATCGCTTACGGCACAGGCAGGCCCGTCCAATGGCCGCTTCTACCAAATCGACCAAAGCAAGCTTCTGCAGAAGGATGCGATGAACTGGATTAAGGCCAACCCGCTTAAGGATCTGGCGTTGATCCCCTGGCGCTTCCTCGGTATCTCTGAGGGCGACAGCGGTGCCATCTACTACTGGGTCAACAAGACCGGTGACGGAAAGAAGCCGCTTAGTCACGACTGGGCGGAGCGGCTGGGAACCATTGCCGACATGGGGTGGTTCGTTCTGCTGACACTGTTCGTATCGTCGCTAGTCGTGTTCGGGAGGAGCGTGCTCAAGAACTCAGTACTCCGAGCGATCCTCGCGTACATGGGTATCTCCCTCTTCCTCTACACAGTGATCCTCTACGGCCAGTTCCGTTACCACGTGCCACTTGAACCACTGATGATGCTGGTTGCCGCACCTGTGGTTGCTCAGCTTGTCGCGGTCAGGAAGCGTCGGCTTGGCGGTAGTGGCGGCACGCAGAATCCCTCGGGAGGCGCTGCGTGAGTACCACCCCCCATCAGGGCGGAGGCCCAGAGTCCGACGAGCAGGTAACACGCGGACTCAACCCTGACACTGGGCCGGTCCAGGCAGCGGGACTTGAGCCGCTACTTGCGCCTCAGGTTGACATCTACGAGATCGGCGAGGTCCGGGCTCCTGAGAAGGCACCCGAGCCAACCCCGGCCGCTCGCCGCAGAGCCGCCGTAGCCAAGCTCCGCCCAACTCGGGCCGAATGGCTGCTTGTCCTCAGTGCGACAGTCATGACTTTCCTGCAGCGCCCGGGACTGATCTTCACCGACTCCCGAAGCGACCTCACTGCAGACCCAAACCTGTTCCTTAGCCGAGTTTTCGATGTGTGGTCATCCACATACGACCTTGGCCACGTTCAGTCGGGTCAGTTCGTCGGTTACCTGTTCCCGATGGCTCCCTTCTACGCCGGCGGAGCCAGCCTCGGGATTCCAATGTGGATCGTTCAACGGGTGTGGCTCTCGCTGATCCTTGTTGGCGGCGCGATCGGCGTTTCGCGACTGGTCGCGGCACTCTGGAAGAAGGACGACGGAGTTGCTCGCCTGCTGGCCGGACTCGTATTCACCTTCAACCCGTACGTGGTCACTCAGATCAACCGAGGTACCGTCACCCTCCTCGCTTACGCAGTGTTGCCTTGGTTGCTCCTTGCTGCCCACAGGGGACTGCTTGAACCAAGGCGCTGGCGCTGGCCAATTGTGGGTGGCGCCCTGATCGCAATCGGCGGCGGCGGCGTTAACGCTGCCGTTCTTGTCTGGGTACTCCTCGCCCCGCTCCTTCTGATCGGTTACGAGGTGGCAGTAATTGGCCGGTCCCGAAAGGCAGCCTGGTCGTTTATCTGGCGAGCCTTGCTCTGCGTTGGCGGACTCTCAATGTGGTGGGCGATCCCAGTTTGGCTTCAGAGCAAGTTCGGAGCCGACTTCCTCTCGTTCACTGAGCAGCCGTCAACCATTTGGGCAACCAACAGCGTGTCTGAGTCACTCCGCTTGCTGGGTTATTGGATCAGCTACTTCCAGATCGGTTTCGGAACCAGCCGGCCCGTGGTGCCACCTACCACCGTGTACCTGTTCGCACCGCTTCTGGTCGCTGCCAGCTTTGCAGTGCCACTCGTTGCCTTCGGCGCGCTCTCTCGAGTTTGGAAGAAGCCGTACATCCCCTTCTTCGTCCTCTTGGCCGTTGGCGCCGCCACTGCAATGGCAGTGGGCTTCCCTCCAGGCAAGCCGCTGTACAGCATCCTGATCAAGGCCTACTACGGCTTCCCGCTTCTTCAGATCCTCAGAACCACTTACAAGGTCGGTCCACTTCTGGCATTGGCACTTGCCTTCCTGGTAGGTGCTGGCGGAGCTGAACTTCTGAGGCGGATCCAGCCTGGGACGGGAAGGCGGTTCGCTATCGCAGGACTCATCGCCCTCCCAATCGGCTTTGGTTGGCCGATGTTCACTGGTGGAGCAATCGACCCGATGCTCGCCTACAAGGATGTCCCGGACTATTGGCGGGCCGCGGCCAGTGACCTCAACAAGGAAACGAAGCCCGGCTACCGGGCCATGATCCTTCCCGGTCAGCAGTTCGGTGTTTACAACTGGGGAGCGACCTTCGACCCAGTTGCGCCAGCCATTACCAAGGCACCGGTAGCCCAGCGATACGCGGTCCGTTATTCAGACGCGCACAGCTCCCAGCTCCTTACCGCTGTTGACAACCTGGTCCAGCAGCGCCGCTTGGTCCCTGGCCAGCTCGGCAGGCTCCTGCGCCTCCTCGGTGTTCAGCAGGTCGTCGTTGCAGCCGACGGTCGCCCGGAAAACTCGGGAGAGATTGATGCGGCCAGCGCTGTCGCCGCTCTCCGCGGAGAGCCCGACCTTGCTCGCCCAGCTGAGTCATACGGTCCGACACTGAAGGTCCCGCCAGCAGTTGGCCGTGGCGGGCCTACAGCCACTCTGCCTGCGGTCCGCCGCTACTCAATCCCAGTAGCCAATGGGTCTAACCCGGGAACAGTTCGAGTCCACTCTCGGAGAGGCTCGGTACTCGTTACTGGAGACGCGAACGCCATCACTGAGCTCGCCGCCCAAAACATGATGCCCCACAACGAGGCAATCCTTTTCACGGGCGACCAGACCTCTCGCCAGATCCGAAACCTTGTGAACGACGGAGCGAGCCTCGTCATCACCGACACCAACCGGCGCCAGACAGTCTTGGCTACAAGAACAACCCACGACCAAGGCACCGTGCTTTCAGTCAAAGACAAGATCTCTCCAGATGTCCCGTCCTACGCGCTCTTTGAAGGCATCGGTCACTCAAAGCAAACCGTCGCCGTGTACACCGGCGTCGACTATGTGACCAATCCGGAAGGCCCTCAGCTTCTGCTCAGGCCCGAGGCCCGCCCGTACGCGGCGATAGACGGCAAGATCGCAACGACTTGGACACCGGCTGACTTCCTACCGACCCACCGGTGGATTGAGATTGGCCTTAAGCGCCCTGTCCAAGTCAGGTCAATTCGAATCC
This sequence comes from uncultured Solirubrobacteraceae bacterium, assembly GCA_964654785.1. Classification (GTDB taxonomy): domain Bacteria; phylum Actinomycetota; class Thermoleophilia; order Solirubrobacterales; family Solirubrobacteraceae; genus WLNJ01. The sequence continues at coordinate 10,415 of CAZZKI010000006.1, read as the reverse complement.
ACCCGCACCGTGACGGGCTTGTTCAGACGACGCGTATTGCTCTGTCTGTAAACGGTGCGCCCGAGCGTGACGTGAAGCTGCTCCCCGGCTGGAACGAAGTCGGAGTTGGCGATGCTCCTCTCACGAAGGTCCGCATCCGAATCACTCACACCTCAACATTCGGTGGCATTGACCTCGGAGGCATTGATGAAATCGCTATCCCAGGCGTGACCGCCCACGAGTGGCTGCGGACGCCAATCTGGGCATCCAAGGCGATCGCCGGCATGAACCTCTCGCACAACCCGATTTCAGTTCTTCTGTCGCGCCAGAGCGCATCTGATCCGTATCGGGAGTCAGGCGCCTACGGCGGGCCAGTGCCAACTGGTGACCCGCAAGCCACTTTCGACGCTGAGCGCTCAATCCACCGAATCGTCAACGTTCCAACAACTCGAGTGTTCCGCCCGGCAGGCTGGGCCAGCCCAGCACCTTGGGCATCTGATCCAAAGTTCGACCAGTTGGTCGGGATGAAGGGCGGTTGGACGTTCAACGGCTCCGCTCGGTTTGAAGGTCAGCCGATCCATCGCGCATCGTCCGCCTTCGACAGAAACCCGGGCACTGCCTGGGTTGGCGAGTTCCGATCCGGAATCAAACCTTGGATCTCGTGGAAGTCGCCGAAGCCAGTTCGAGTCACATCGCTAAACCTCGTTCCTGACTCGCCGCTCTACGCACGCCCAACTCTCGTAAAGGTCGTATTTGACGGGCTGGAGACCCCGTTCATTCATGTTGATGCCAAGGGCAATGTGAAGCTCCCTCGCCCTGTAACTGCGAGGAATGTGAGGATCAACATCATCAAGGCTGAAACGCCGAAGGGGCCTGCGTCATTCCGCCTCCTCCCAGCTGTCGCAATCCGAGAGGTCGTGGTTCCCGGGATGCGAACGCCGCGGCCACGCAGAACAGGAAACTTCACAACCGGCTGTGGTGCGGCTCAAGTAATTGCGAACGGCGAGTCAGTCGCGGTCAAGGTCAGCGGAGCTGTGAAGACTCTTGATTACGGAAGCCCCCTTGCCTTCAAGCCGTGCGGTGCAACCAAATCAGTCGAGCTGCTCGGCGGCCCGAACACGATTGAGACTTCCGAAGGATCAGTCATGAGGGTTGACCACCTAAAGCTTTCCTCGAACCCACCAAAGCCAGCGAGAAAGCAGATCACAGCAACTGTGGCTTCGCCCAGCGTGGACAAGGACGGCTTTGCTCACGTCAGCTTTAGCGGCCCGGGTTGGCTCGTGCGAGGCGAAAGCATGAGCTTGGGCTGGCGAGCCGCTTGTGGCCCAGACAAGAAGCACCTCCATGACTTGGGCGCTCCACGAGTCGTTGATGGGTTTGCAGCTGGCTGGCCAGTCGGAACCAAATGCAAGGTCGCCAAGTTCACCTTCGCTCCTCAGAGCACGGCTACCAACGCCTACCTTGCTTCGGCCGGCGCCACAGGAGTCTTTGCCCTAATCCTTGGCGGGAGCCTCTTGGCCACCAGAAGGCGGCGGCTCGCTGGTGAGCCAGACCCGATCGTTCCGATGCCTCACGATGCCCCAGGCAACGACCCACTCGCCCACGCGCGCAGAGGCTTTGCGGCAACAGCGCCGGTCATCGCTGGTGCGATCGCAGCGGGCCTGTTCGCGCTTCGCGTCGGCCCGCCGGTGGCTCTGCTCGCCCTCTTCCTTGGGCTTTGGGGAGTGAACGTGCGCCGTCTCTACACCTTGGCCTTCGCGGCGCTCGCAATCGTGCCTCTCGGCTACTTGGCACAGCTTCCCAAGAACAAGAACGGCGGCAACTTTTACTACGCAGTCGAGCTGATTGGTGAGCACTGGCTCGCAACGGCAGCGATTCTGCTCGCTGGCACCGGCGCACTTCTTACCGCGCTGAGAATCCGCTGGGCAACCCACCCACGCGCTGGGCGCTGGAGCCTGCGGCGCATTCGCGCTGCCGTCAGGCTGCGCAAGCTCAGCCGCCGTAACGCAGGGGAATGATTCGCGCGCGTTTGACGCGCGAGCTGCTTGGCTTGGCCGCTATGGCCGCTTGTGAAGGTGAATCACGCAGTTCCACGAGAAGACCTCGCGCACAACTGGGATCCGACTGATGAATGAGAGACGGGGCCAGTAGCGCGGCTCAACGTGATCAATCACAAGCTCTGGGTGACTCTTGACTCTCCTCAAGATCGTGGAGATGTGAACCGGCCAAAGGCCGTCCCAGATCACATTTTTCTCTGGCTTACCGTGAATCCGGTCGTGGAGCCAACAGCCAAGCCGTGGACCGAGGAAGTGGTACGGGGCGTAGAGATGCCCGCCCCATGGGGAGTACCAGTTGGTCCATGACACATAGGCCCAACCCCCTGGCTTAAGTATCCGGGCAATCTCATCAATCACTACAGGTGCCCGCGAACAGTGCTCAAGGAGGTTTGAGCAGAGGACTGCATCGATCGTGTTGTCCTCGATTGGCAGGTCCGCTGCGTCAGCGACCAGAGAGCCTTCTGGAGGAGCGCCAGCCAACGCCAACTCTCCTGGGTCGAGGTCGACGGGCAGGACATCTGCGCCGCGACTGCGAAGCTCCGCTGTGTACCAGCCTGCTCCACAGCCAAGGTCGAGGATCTTCTTCCCATCAACCTTGCCGTGCCGTGCCTCAAGTACATCCGCTGTGTCCGAGGCAATGCGGGTGTAGAAAGGCTCAGGGTCGGTCTGCTCATTGCGGAACAGCTCCCAATACTCGCGGTACTTCGCTAGCCCAGTTGAGGTACTCATCCCCGCAACTTTCCCACGAGACCGCCGTTACTGCCAACCGGTCGATAGGAGCCCTTTGCCTCTGCGAGCGCTTCGATCGTCAATCGAGCTGTGCGCTCCCAGGCAAACTGGTGTGAGCGCTCAAGCGCAGCGGCACCCATCTTCTCTCTCAACTCATCGTCTTCGAGGAGCTTCTTGATGTTCGCCGCAAGCTGCTCTCTGGTATCCGACAACAGGCCTGTTTCGTGGTCAACGACCGCCTCGCGGAGGCCGCCGACTCTCATCGCCACAGTTGGGGTGTTGCAAGCCGCCGACTCGAGAGCAACCAGAGACCATCCCTCTACCGAAGAAGCTGTGACATTAAGCCAAGCCCGCTGCAGGAGTTCCAGTTTCTCCTCCTCGCTGACAAATCCGTGGAGGATGACGCGTTCACGAAGGCCTCGACGAGCAATCTCAACTTCGATTGCCTCGCGGTGATCCCCGTCCCCTGCGAGTTCCAAGATTGCGTCAGGACAAGCATCAAGAGCGTCGAGGAGGAATTCGATTCGCTTGTAGCGCTTGAGGCGGCCCAAATAAAGGATTGTTGGCCGCTCGGCCTTAGTGCCCGGAGTCAGAGTCCGAGTGTCAACCCCGTTGTGGGCTACCTGAATCCTGCTGCGCGGAATTCCGTGCTCGGCGATTTCGGCTGCTGTCGAGTCGGAGACCGTCAGAAAAGCGGTGTCTCGGTAGAGCCCCTTAAGCGGGAACGTCTCGAGAGCTGCAGCCGCAAACTTGCCAGCGCCGCCCATCTCGCGAACGTAATGCTCCCGATGGATGTGGTGGATCATCCCCACACGAGGAGCCTGCATCCAAAGTGGTGTGAGGAAGGTAATCCCATTAATTACTTCGAGGACCACATCCGCACGGGGCTCCAGAGCCTTCTGGCCTTTCATGATCGCCCGCGGGAAGACAGTTGTTCTGCTGCCGATTCGCTTCACCGTGAGGTTGCCCTGATGTTCAATTGGAAGTGCTCCCGGGTAGCCCCCAGCGACCACCGTCACCTTATGGCCCCACTCGAGCCAGAAGTGAACTTGCTCCTGAAGATGAGTTCCCGTGCCGCCGCCCTGTGGGTGGGTCCAGTCCCGGTCAGTCAGCACAAGGATGTGCATGGGCGCTACATCTGGCCCGACGCTTGAAGCGGAGTTGCCGATGTCCGTACCCACTGCTCCCTGCATCCCTAGAGACCTCCGTCTCGGCTCTCGCCCAACATCGCAGAGAGCCAGCGCATGCTCAGCGCTTTGCGTTGCCTCCAAGCAGCGCAATCACTCGACGGCGGACGGAAGGCACGAGCAACAGAGCTGCGATAACTACGAATAGCCCTGCGAGCAAGCCGAAGATCGAAACGCCACTGGCAGTGCTCGATGCCTGCGCCTTAGTGGCCTTGCCTGGCTCGTAACGCTGCGCCGATTGCGGGCTGGTGACTGTGTATCCAGTCTTGCCTTGCTTAACGCCAAAGGTCCAATGGCCGGAAATGTCAGTCTTGAGGAGCCAGGCGCCTTGGACGCCCGCGATTGTGCGGTCAGAGATTGATTCCCCACTCTGGACCCATGCGCCAACGGTGAAGTTGGAAGGACTCACATTCAGAAGCGGTGGAGTGGAGATACGGCCCGTGCCAAGGAACTTCGCCGAGCCTGAGTCCTTGTCACCGGTCGCGACATGATTAAGGCTCTGGCCAACAGCGCCAATGTTGCGGCCCTTTGTGTTGCCGACTCGGTCCTTGGCGCCGGTGCGAACGTCACCAAGCTGGTACCAACGAACGAGTGCGCCGGAGTTCTGCATGACGCCCTTAAGGCTTTGTGTCTTGCCGCTTGAACCGAGTTTGAACTGGCTGCGCAAGGCTGTGGCAGGGAGAGGCTCGTTCCAGACTCCCACGGAGTCAATCGAGCCGTTCCAACCATGACCACCCTTGACTCCGCCAATCTCAAATGCGCTCGTTGAGGGTTTGAGCCCCTTTGGAGCTGGACCATCTGCCACCTGCTTGCCGTTGAGGAAGAGGCGGATGCGCCCGTCGCCAACTGTTCCCGCCAGGTACGCACGTTGAGGGAAGACGGTCGTCGTTGCTGCTGCCTTGCCTGGCGCTGTGAGAGTGAGAACGCCCGGAACGAGGGAGAACGCAACCGCAACAGCTCCAATGCTCGCGAGGAATGGGGCAGCTGGCCGCGGCTTTGAAGATGGCAGCAGTGCGGCTAACGCGAGGATCGCACCCGCGGCGATCATCACGAAGTCCACGAACTCGTAGTCGGTGCCCATGATGCCGGTGATTGCCAATGCGATGCCTCCAATGCCAATTGCAATTCGTGAACTCTGCGGTAGGGCCGGCCGATCCTTGGAAAGAAGCTTGGCGCTCTTCAGCTCGATCAGCGGGCGCTCAAGGAAGTGCCAGGAAACCGCGGCGACGGCGCCTGTGACAAGCATCGCGACGAGCAGCAGCCCGAACCAGCCAAGGATGTTGACGCTGTCAGGGAAGGCGCCCGCCTTGGAGAGCTCCTTCAGGACAACAGGATGGAACAGGTAGATCCCGTACGAGACCACGCCCGCCCAAAGAATCCATGCCTGCGAAAGGAACCGGCGGAGCATTCCCTTTGACTGATCGCCAAACGCCACAGGGAGAACAAGGAAAAGTCCAAGTCCAGCGGACAGGAAGTGGCGGAACCAAAGCTGGAAGGTGTCCGCGTGCTGGAACGCAGACCGGTTAGGGCCAGTCGCCCAGGCCATCAGCGCAAAGCAAACTCCCGCGAGGACCCAAGAGATACCCGGGTAGTTGTTGAGCCATGAAAGCGAGGAGGGCAAGCGCTTGCCTTCCCACGCAACCGAGAAGTAGGCCATGAACATGCCGATGGTGAAGATGTCGAGGTAAGCGAGGATCGAGATGTCCCCTACACGCCCGCTGTCGTTGCTGAGCAGCACGCGCGAGACGATTCCGATCAGGAGCAGGAGACTCAGCATTGTCAACTCGCGGCGGTGCCTTGCAGCAGCAGTCGCCGCAGGAACCTTGGAAACAAGCAGGGCGAACAGCGGCAGGAATGCGTAAAGCGTGATCTCAATGTTGAGCGACCAAGCGACTGACAGCCCGCGGAGTTCAAGGCCTGGCTTGTAGATCTGAAGGAATCCGTAGTAGAGGAAGCCGTTCTCTCCGAATACGTCCGTCTTGCCAACCAGCGCCCCGGTCAAGGTCAGAGCGAGGAAGAACGCGGGAACAATCCTCAGGAAGCGTCGCTTTGCGTAGCCGCCCAGTTTGGGATGGTCGGTGGCCTCAAGGTTTGCTCGCACGAACGGGCGGTAGATGAGGAACCCGGAGATAACGAAGAAGACAAGCACGCCAGCGCCGAGTCGAACAATCAGCGGCCGCGCGAAGCTCATCGAGTCTGGCAGGCCGACATAGCCAGCAAAGTGGAAGATGACGATGCTCAGAGCCGCCATGGCTCGGAGGGCATCCATATACGGGTAGCGCCCAGCGTGAATCTTTGGCGGCGTCATGAGCCGCTGGACGAATGTGCGAGAGCCTGTGGGGGTGCTCATAGGTAGATGATGTTCGCAGTTAGTTCAAAACCCGGCAGTTGAGCAATATTTCTCCTCTAATGGCTCATTGTCCTGCCGTGATGGCAAGAGCCCGTGTGAGAAGAGATTCAAGAGTTGGGCCTGCCAGCGCATTCGCTGCCAAATTGGGGATTCCTGGCCTGATGTAAAGGCCCTTACCGATCTTCCAAGCAGCAATTCCAGCGATTCCTGCCTCTGGTCCTGCTGCGGCTACAAACACTCCCGGGCTTTCAACCTTCGCAGTACCTGACCAGCCGGGGGGTGCGTAGATTCGTCCACCCGTCGTAGAAAACAGGCCAATGGAGTCCTTCCATTGCAACTGGTAGGAGGCGTCAGCTTGGCTAGGTGACCGCACACCACCAAGAGCGTCCGCTTCCGTCGGCTTCGACGGATTGCTGATCACCGCGCCGTTGATGTCCACTGTCCGCCGCAAAGAATCAAGTCCCAGATCAAGCACGCGCTTGCCTCCATTTACCCGGGAGCGCAAGCCCTTAAGAACGCTGCTTGGAAGCCAAGTCTCCTCCCCTGCCAGCACCACGCCCTTATACCCGGCGATCTTTGGGCCCTGCCCCTTCGCCAGCGCGATGTCAGTGGTGGCGTCCGCAGTAATGCGGTTCTGGGCCATAACTCGGAGGAGTGGCAGCACCTTCGCATTCCAACCGTCAAGCCCACCCTTGATCGGTGGCATTAACCGATCAACAGAAGCGGACCGACCGAGCGGAAGCAGATCAGGCAGACCATCCCCGTCACCATCAACGGGCGCGAGTCCTTGCCAGCGGATCGCAGGGAGCACCACAAGAAGCGGGGCCTTGCCGGTATTAATCGCAAGAGGGACGTTCACCCGAGACTTGTTACCTGCGACCGTTACCTGCAAGACGCCGCGGGCCTTACTTGGAATACGGATGCGGAGCTTTGCCCCCTTGGCCTTACCGTGCGAAAGGAGTGGCCCACCTGTAGCTGGCCGAAGTGACCACTCGAAGGACTGCCCTCGAGCGTCAACGCCGAGTTCAATTATCTGGCCCGGGGTGGCTGACTGCGATGGTGCCTGAACTCCGAGGTGCCTGACGGTGACTCCGGGCTTGCCTCGTGGGGGGCCGGCGACTGGTGTCAGCTTGGCTGGAGCGCTGCCACGGTTGCCTGCGCCATCGGTCTCGGTAAGGCCGAGGAGGTACACGCCGTCTGGGGCCGCATGGCCGTAGATCTTCCCGTCCCACCTAATCGAGGTTGGGTTGTCTGGCAGCGGGAAGCGCCTGACCACTTTTGACGGCACTGTGTCGGTCCGAAGGACGAAGCCTTCGACGTTGCGGCCTTTGGTTCCACCGATCCGGCCCACCACAAGCTTTGCGCCGGGCAGGATTAGTGGGCCGGCAGGGTGCGTGGGCTCAACCTGCTTGACAACTGGCATCGCTGGCTTCGTGTCCAGCCGGGTTCCATTCGGAATGGTTAACGACCGACCCTGTCGAGCAAGACCAATTCGGAAGCGATACCAACCATCTGGAGCTGGATTGCCGTTTTCCTTGTTGCCGTCCCACACGAACGCGGTCCGTGTTCGCTTGTTGATTGCTCGCCCGTCTGCCAATGAGCGAACTTCGTCGCCCCGGTCGTCAACCACAGTGACCGCTGCAATGTCGTCGCGCTTAAGCCAGAAGGAGAGAGCTGCCGTTCGTGGCCCTGAGCCAACTGGAGAGAACGTGCGGGTCACTCGCACCCCAAGCACGACTGGGTCGCTGTGCCGAAGTCTCTGAGCGACATACAGCGCGCCGAAGGTGGCCACTGCCAACAGAAGGAATGCGATGCGAGCTGAGCGGGTCACGTTCCCATGCGCCCCGGGGGCACCAACCCGATCAGCGGGTGCTGTCTGCTCCGACGGTGACGATCACTTCGGCGTTGCAGGTATTCGGGTCGGGGCAGGCGATCGCCTGAACTTTGTCGTCAGCGGGTACAACGTTTGATGTGACGCCAAGGGCCTTCGCTACATCTTCGGCGTCAACAGCATGGCCAGGCATGTAAGCGACAACAGTGTTTTGCGATTGCTGATTGGCCGCAGTGGTAATTCGTCCCTTACGGAACCCGGCCTTGGTGAGCTCCGTGGCAACTTGGCCGGCCAATCCGTTGATTGGGGTGCCGTTCAACACTGCAACGATCGCGCCGCGCCCACTCGAACCTGAACCCTGGCTCGCTGTCTGAGATGGCTTCGTAGAGGAATCTGAACCGCCAAGGAGCTGCGTGACCCCAAAGACCGCGGCTCCAACAACGAGCAAGCCGATCAGGATTGCTGCAAGTGGGTTGCGGCGCTTGGCTCCTCCCTTAAGAGGCTGGGCTGGCTTGGGTGCTCGTGTGATTCCTCCTGCCGCAGCCGTGGAAGGCTGCCCGAGTACTCCATCACTGCCTGCAGCAGCCGGAGTTGCTGGAACTGGCGAAGGTATGACTATCGGTGCTGGGCGATCACCGGAGGCCGGCTGAGCTGTAGGAATTGCCTCTACCTCGTCATCCTCGTCAGCCTCAAATTCCTCCTCAGCAAGAGCCACCCGAGCTGCGATCACCGGGGCCATCGTGGCCGAGCCAAGGGCTGGTGACCCGGATGAAATCTCCGGGCCTGTGAAGTCAGGACCGTCTTCGAGTTCGTTGACTTCAACCACAGCCGCAGCTGGAGCCGGGGTTGCCGCAGCAACCGGGGCGGCTGCCGCCTGTGGTGCAGCTGCTTGAGGAGCTGCCGCGACCCTTCCTACTGAGGCAACCTCAACTGCGAGAGCTGACTCGGCGGCGTGAGCACGGTTGGTCTCGGCGTCGAGTTCCTCCTGAAGACGGCGAACTTCCCGGCCCTGACCCAGCACCACTGTGGCGAGAATCGCCGAAGCCAAGGCAGCGGCAATGCCGGCAACGACTGCAACGTCGCCGAGAAGGCCTGAGATTGAGACAGCAAGAGGTGCGGTGCCCATCAAGAAGGCAGTCTAAGTGTTGGCGCGGGCGGTGGCTGATGCGCTCAACGAACTAACCCTCGAAGCCAATGCCGCGGCGTCGCCTTCCAAGGCCAACAGGTTGATTTCCTGGAAGGTTCGCTCTACCCATTCAGGCTCAAGGGGATCCCTCTCGGCCCTGAGGATCTTCTCGGCGGCAGTCGGAATTGGCCTCTCGTCGGGGTTGAAGAGCTCCTCGTGGAGCTTCTCTCCTGGCTTGCGGCCAATGACCTCGATCGCGATGTCCTTCCCCGGCTCAAGGCCAGAGAGTCGGATCATCGCCTCGGCGAGTTCCATGATCTTCACCGGTTCGCCCATGTCAAGCACGTAAACAGCACCGCTGCGGCCATCAAGCGACCCTGCCCGAATAACGAGCTGCACCGCCTCCGGGATAGTCATGAAGAAGCGGGTCATACGCTCGTCGGTGACGGTCACTGGGCCACCAGCCGCAATCTGGCGCCGGAAGATCGGAACCACAGAACCGGATGAGCCAAGAACGTTGCCGAACCGAACCGCCGCGTAGCGGGTGGACTGGTACTTCGAAGCTGCGGCCTCAACCGCCCACTCAGCCAGAGCCTTCGATGCGCCCATCACCGTCGCTGGCCTGACTGCCTTGTCGGTGGAAACGAGGACGAAATTGGCCACTCCCATCTCACCTGCGATCTTGGCAACAAGGCGGGTCGCCAATGCGTTGTTGCGAACCGCCTCAATTGGGTTTCGTTCCATCATTCCGACGTGCTTGTAGGCGGCCGCATGGAAGACGATCGACGGGCGGTGCTCGGCAAGAACTTCGCGCATGCGTTCCTCTTCGCGGCAATCAGCCAAAACCGGAACTGCTCCATGAACGTGCCGCTCGTCTTCCAACTCCCGCAAGACCTCGAAGAGGTTGTCCTCCGCGTGGTCAACTAGGACGATTGACCTTGGCCCCACCCTTGCGATCTGACGGCAAAGCTCCGCCCCAATAGACCCGCCTGCGCCAGTCACCATGACTGTTTGCCCGACTAGATAAGCGCCGACTCGCTCAAGCTCCATGCGGACTGGTTCGCGGCCAAGGACGTCTTCGACTTTGACATCTCGAACCTGGCGGACAAGGCCATCTCCGCGCTGAAGGAGTTCGAAAACTGTCGGCAAGGTTCGG
>CAZZKI010000005.1:0-19913 GCA_964654785.1 uncultured Solirubrobacteraceae bacterium | reverse complement strand
GTCAGTCAAGCAGGTTGTGCGCTGCGTGGCCGCGATGGGAGCAATCTCACGCTGCGGGGAGCAGCTCTGAGAGCGCTGCGATCAGCCGATCATGCTGCTCTGGGAGTCCCACTGTGATCCGAAGGACACCTTCCTCCCCAAGAGCCGCACCGGCCCGCACAAGGATGTCTCGCGCCGCAAGGCCAGACACGATCTCCTTCTCCACGCTTCCCTCAGGGAGCCTCGCCCAGACAAAGTTTGCATTTGACTCGGCAACTGTGAAACCAATGCCCTCGAGCATCTTGACCAGACGCGAGCGCTCGGCAGTTACGAGGTCGACTCTCCTTTGGACCTCATCACGATGATTGAGGGCCTCTACGGCCGCAGCCTGAGCTGCGCTGTTGCAGAAGAAAGGCTGTCGCACCTGGTCAACAGCTGTCCTGATCTCTTCCGAGCCACAGAGGCCATAGCCCACACGCAGCGCTGCAAGCCCGTAGACCTTTGAGAACGTCCTGAGGATCACAAGATTTGGGTACTTCGAGAGGAGGTCAAGTGTTGCGTCAACAGGTTCGCTCGTTACGAACTCGCGATATGCCTCGTCCAACACAACGCAGACCGACTCAGGCACCTTGTTGAGCAGCTCTTCAATTTGCCCGACGGGGACCATCGTTCCAGTCGGATTGTTGGGGTTGCAGATGATGAGAATCGAGGTCTCAGCAGTGACCGCCTCCGCGAGAGCTTCGAGGTCGTGCTTTGAATCGGCGTTGAGTGGTACTCGAACTGCGTCAGCGCCTGTGGTGGCGGTCATGTGCGGATAGACGCTGAACGACGGCCAAGCGTGCACAACTGATCGCCCGGGCTGCAGCAGAGCCTCGCCCAAGGCCAGGAGGATCTCGCACGACCCGTTCCCTGTGGCGATCCGTGACTTGGGAACTCCAGTCAGGTCTGCCAGAGACTGCCGAAGCTGGTTGGTTCCCGGGTCCGGGTAACGATTTGAAGTTCCGACCGCGCGCGAGGCTGCCTCAACTACCTCCGGTAGAGGGGCAAATGGCGCCTCATTGCTGGCAAGCAGAGCCACCGATTCGTCCAATGCGTAGCCATCAGCCGCCGGGTAAACCGGGATTCGAGCGATTCTGTCGGCGAAGTTAAGTCCCATCAATACTCCAGCTACTGGGCGCTGTTCAGGTCAGGACGAAGCGACTGGGCCCCGCCAAGGTATACGTGCTCCTGCTTGCCCCCTGCTCCTGCGTCGTAATGGACAAGCACTCGTACAACTCGCTCAAGCGAACCTGGAACCGGGATTTCACGCGCGCACATCAGCGGAACCCCGTCGAGCCCGATTTCGCGAGCCGCTGCTGCAGGAAATTCCGCATCGAGATCCTCAGTGAGAGTGAAAAGGCAAGAGATCAAGTTCTCCGGTGAAAGTTCATTGCGTGCCATCAGCTCTGTCATCAGCTCAACAGTTGCAGCACGAATTGCTGCTGCCTCGTTGGCGCTAGCTTGAATTGCTCCTCGTAATGCCTTGACGCTCACAGTGGGGATGCTAACTGCGTCGAGCGGCAGCACGGAGCTGTTCAACCTCGCCTGCATGCAGCCTCCGGTACCCACCACTCTTCAGGCGCCCAATTTCAAGTGGCCCAATCGCGATTCTCTGGAGCTCAATCACAGGGTGGCCGACAGCTTCACACATTCGCCGCACCTGGCGGTTACGACCTTCTCGAATCTCAATCTCAAGGATTCCTGCGCCAAGTTTGTTGACCCTCGCTGGCAGAGTCGGCCCGTCTTCCAGATCAACTCCTTCGCTTAGGGCGCGAAGCGCTGGTGCCCCCACAGAACCGCCCACCACCTTGACCCGGTAGGTCTTCGAAACGCCATAGCGAGGGTGCATCAGGAGATTGGCCAATTCACCATCGTTCGTCAGAAGAAGCAGCCCACTGCTGCTCACATCCAATCGGCCAACTGGATAAAGCCGGGCTTCGCCAGGAACCATGTCAACGACGGTTGCCCTTCCGCCCGGGTCAGAGGCGGTCGAGACGACTCCCAGCGGCTTATGCACCGCGTAGACGACACGCTGCTCTGCGCCGTTGAGCGCTGCGCCATCAACTCGGATCTCCTCTTCGCCTGTCACATCGCGGGCAGGGTCAAGGACTGGAGTGCCGTTGACAGTCACCCGCCCAGAACGAATTACTTCCTCCGATCCGCGGCGGGAAGCGACACCAGCGTGTGCAAGGTACTTGCCTAATCTCATCGGCTGCCACGATAGGCGTATGGACACAGTCCTCCTTAGAGAGACACTCGCCGCCCACGGGGAACCGGCCTTCCGAGAGCGCCAGATCTGGGAGTGGCTGGCTGGAGGCGCCCCGTCGTGGGATGCAATGACGAACATCCCGAAGGACTTGCGTGCAGCCCTCAAAGAGGCCGTCCCCTTCACCAGCCTCACTCCGGTGACCGACGCCAAGTCCAAGGACGGAACCGTCAAGAGCCTGTTTCACACAGCTGACGGGAGGCCCATTGAAGCGGTCCTGATGCGCTACCGCGACGGTCGCCGATCAATCTGTGTCTCCTCACAGTCCGGCTGTCCATTGACCTGCACCTTCTGCGCCACCGGAACGATGAAGTTCGGACGCAACCTGACTGCGGACGAGATCATTGACCAGGCCCTCCACTTCCGCCGCATGGAGGACATTGACCACTGCGTGTTCATGGGCATGGGCGAGCCGATGATGAACCTTGACAATGTTCTTGAGGTTTGTGAGCGACTTCCCGATGTAGGAATCACAAACCGCCACACCGCCATCAGCACAGTGGGCTGGGTTCCCGGGATCAGGCGCCTCACCGAGCTTCAAGTCAAGATGCGCTTGGCCCTGTCACTCCACGCCCCAGAGGACGAACTCAGGTCCCAAATCATGCCTGTCAACGACCGCTATCCAGTAGCTGAGGTAATGGACGCGTGCACTGAGCACGCGGTTAAGAGCCGCAGAATGGTCTTTGTTGAATATGTGATGCTTGATGGCGTAAACGACGGGCCGGAGCAGGCTGCTGGGCTGGTTGAGCTGCTTGACCCGAGGCACTTCAAGCTCAACCTCATTCCTTACAACCCGACCGGGTCATACAACGGATCTCCCAGAGACCGGATTGCTGCGTTTCAAAAGCAGCTTGAGGATGGAGGCCTGACGGCTACCGTACGTCTTACTCGCGGTCAAGACATCGACGCAGCTTGCGGCCAGCTGGCTGCCCGCAAGACAGCTACTGCTCAGGCGTAGCTTCCTCGGCGTCAACGTCTGTGTCTGAGGCTTCCATCCCGAGTTCGGGATCTGGCTGACCATGGTTCTCCTGCTCGTCGGAGTCACCAATACGGTCCGCTCCGGTTGGCGCATCCTCACCAACGTCGGGGTCGGGAGCATCTCCATCTGACTCCCAGTCGGCCTCTGCTGCTTCGGCCTCAATGTCATTGCCTGTCGGCGCAGGCTCAGATTCCTCTGTGGTCGAGTCACCAGAGCGTTCAGCTCCCACCTTAAGAAGCCTTTCGCGAAGCGCTTCCTCTACCTCGGGTGCTGGATCCCAAGCGCCGATATCGGGGAGGTCCTCAAGGCTCGCCAGACCGAAGAGCCGGAGGAAGAGCTCGCTCGTCCGATAAAGAACAGCTCCGAAGGGCGAGCGCCCAGACTCCTCGATTACCCCACGCTCAAGAAGGGTGGCCGCAGCGGACTCGGCGTTGACTCCACGAATGCGAGCGATCTCGGGCCGAGACACAGGCTGAAGGTAGGCAACGATTGCAAGTGTTTCTGCTTGAGCCGAGGTAAGCGGAGGCGTCCTCGGCGCAGCGAACATCCTGCGCGCAGCATCCTCTGACTCCGGGTTGCTGGATAGCGCCCAACCTCCCGCCACTTCGCGCAACAGAATTCCGCGGCCTTCCTCTTCAAGCCGTGATGCGACAGCCTGCAGAGCCTCAACTACTTCAGCCTCATCCACATCGCAGGCCTCCGCCAAACCCTTGCTGGTGAGCGGCTCTGGCGCAAGGAACAGGAGAGCCTCAACGTCCCTGGTTATGGGATCAACGGTGGTCATGCTGCGGCCTGACCATCAACCAACGGCGTTGCTCCGTAAGCGGTGGCACCAGATGTCTGTGCACCAACCAAGATTGGTCCAAATGGCTCAGTCTGAGTCCAAGTTGCTTCGCCGCGACGGTACATCTCAAGCAGAGCCCAAATCGTCACGGCTACGGTTACCCGGTCAGCGCCTGAAACCGCCCGCTCAAAGTCGAATGAGCCTCTGTTGAGGAGCGTCCGCAGAGTGTTGAGCCGCTCGCTGACAGTTACTTGGGGACGATGGAGATGCCCAACCTGAATCTTTGGCGGCGGCGTGAGAAGGGCGCCCATTGCCTCACCTAGACGTGAGGGGTCGTAGGCCTGCTTCGCGTGATCAAGCGATGCTCTGCGGAGCGCAGCTGGAAGTGGAGCCGACCTGAAGCGGAAGCCTGACTGCTCTGAGAGACGCTCTTTCAGCCACTCGGCAGCACCGCGATTGCGGTGTTGAGCCATGAGGCGCTCAAACAGTTCTTCAGCAGCTTCCTCAGCATCTAACTCGAGCTCTTCTTCCTCTTCACCCGGAAGGATCAAGCGACTCTTCAACTCAAGGAGCGCTGCGATCAAAACAAGAAACTCAGTTGCCACCTCAAGGTCGATCTCGCCCCGAAGCTCAAGGTGATCGATGTACGAAAGGACGATCCCAGCCAAGTCCACTTCGAGCAGGTCGATTTCGTCCTTGAGGACGAGCGTCAGCAGAAGGTCAAATGGACCAGTGAAAACCTCGATATCGAGGTCAAGATCAGCAACTCTCACGCCCCTAAAACTAACTGCGCCCCCTGACGACGCACGGCAAATGTGGCTTTTTGCCGGGGTTTTCTAAGAGCGAGGGCCTACGCCCATCGCTTCGCGCACATCAGCGAGCGTTGCAGCAGCGATTGCCTGTGCCTTCTCGGCTCCCTTCGCAAAGGCCGCCTCGAGGGCAGCCTCGTCCGGGCGGAGCTCTGCATAGCGCTCCTGAATTGGAGTCACCTTCTCAATCACGGCCTCAGCTACAGCAACCTTGAAGTCTCCGTAACGGGACTCAGCGAACTCTGCTTCAACCTCGTCCTGGGTGATTCCACGGACTGCAGCGCAGATGTCGATCAGGTTGGAGATGCCTTCCTTACCCTCGCCGCGCACAACCTCGGAGCCTGAGTCGGTGACAGCGCTTTTGAATTTCTTGAGGATCTTGGCTGGCTCGTCGAGCACATGAACCGTGCCTTGTTCGGACCCACCCGTGGTTGACATCTTCATCGTTGGCTTCTGAAGGTCCATGATGCGGGCACCGATCTGAGGAATGCGATGCTCCGGAACGACGAGGGTTTCGCCGAAACGACTGTTGAAGCGCTCTGCGATGTCGCGCATAAGCTCAATGTGCTGCCTCTGGTCGTCGCCTACTGGCACCTCGTCGGCGCGATAGGCAAGTACGTCGGCCGCCTGCAGGACCGGATAGAAGAAGAGTCCAGCGCTAACCAGCTCGCGCTCATTGCCGGCCTTCTCCTTGAACTGATGCATCCGGTTGAGGTCACCCCAAGAGGTAACAGAGCAAAGCAGCCAGCAGAGCTCAGTGTGCTCCATGACATCGCCTTGCCTGAAGAAAACGCAGCGTTCCGGGTCAAGTCCTGCCGCAAGGAGGATGGCCGCAGTGTCGTAGGTGCGCTCACGAAGCTCTGCTGGGTCGTAGGGGACAGTCGTTGCGTGGAGGTCAACGATGCAATACAGACCCTCTCCCCTGTCCTGACCAGCCACATACTGGTCAATTGCACCGATCAGGTTGCCGAGGTGCTTGCGCCCTGTGGGCTGAATTCCGGAAAAGATTCGCATTCGGGGAGGGAGGCTAGTGGCGAAAGGGCTAGTGGTGCGCGCCCGACAGGTTGAGTCCAACAACGCCGCCAATAATCAGGAGGATGCAACCAACTTTGACTGCGGTCATCACTTCGCCAAAAACTGCAACACCTATCACTGCAGTTATCGCTGTCCCCACACCAGCCCAGACCGCGTAAGCGATACCCAGCTCCATCTTCTTGAGAACCAGCGCCAGAAGCCAGAAGGAAAGCGCGTAGCCCACAAAAACAAGGAGGTAGCCGAGGAGCTTCTTACCGCCATCCCAGTCGTTAGAGGCCCTCAAGGCTGTCGTTCCAACAACCTCAGATGCAATAGCAAGCGAAAGCAGCGCCCAAGGGCCCATGACCCACCTCAGAGAGCTTGGCGTACAACAGGATTCTTGGCGGCTGCCGCCTCATCCAAACGCCGAACTGGTGTCGAGTAGGGAGCTTCAAGCGCAATCGATGGATCTTCCTTCGCCTCGCGAAGAATCTCGGCGATCGCATCAGCGAACGAGTCAAGCGTCTCCTTCGTTTCTGTCTCAGTTGGCTCGATCAAGAGGGCTTCGTCCACCAACAGCGGGAAGTAGACAGTTGGAGGGTGATAGCCGTGGTCAAGCAGTCTCTTTGCGAGGTCAAGGGTCTTGATCCCAAGTTCCTTCTTCATGGGCGACCCAGAAAGGACGAATTCGTGCATGCAAAGCCTGTCGAAGGCAACGGGAAGGTACTCAGCGACCCCTTCTTCTTTAAGCCGAGCAAGGAGGTAGTTGGCGTTTAGGACGGCCAGCTCTGAGGCTTCTCTGAGGCCCTCAGCGCCAAGCGAGCAGATGTAGGCGTAGGAGCGAACAAACACTCCGTAGTTGCCTTGGAAACCGCGCAGGCGCCCAATTGACTTTGGCCGGTCGTAGTCAAGCCTGAAGGTTGGACCGCTTCCGTTTGAGCTCTCGTCACGCACCACCTGAGGCTTGGTGAGGAAAGGTTCAATCCGCTCAGAGACCGCGATTGGACCTGAGCCAGGACCACCACCACCGTGAGGCTGAGTAAAGGACTTGTGGAGATTGAAGTGGACGATGTCGAAGCCCATGTCTCCGGGCCGACTGATGCCCATCACCGCATTGAGGTTGGCCCCGTCGTAATAGAGCGTTGCGCCAACACCGTGGACGATCGAAGCGATCTCCTCAATGTTCGGGTCAAAGAGGCCAAGAGTGTTTGGGTTGGTCAGCATCAGGCAGGCGACTTGGTCATCGGCCTTCGCCTTCAGGTCCTCAATATCAACGCCACCATCGGCATTGGTTCCGACCTTCACAACCTCGTAGCCGGCCATTGTCACTGTGGCTGGATTCGTGCCGTGAGCGGTGTCCGGAGTGAGGACCTTCGTGCGCTTCTCTCCTCGATCTTCGTGGTAAGCCTTGGTGAGTAGAACTCCAGCCAGCTCACCATGGGAACCAGCGGATGGCTGGAGGGATACATGGGGAAGCCCGGCGACTTCACCAAGCGCGTATTGCAGGTTCCACATCAGCTCCAAAGCGCCTTGGGAGTGCTCTTCCGACTGGAGCGGGTGCAGCCGGCTGTTGCCTGGAAGCGCAGCAACACGCTCATGGAGGCGCGGGTTGTGCTTCATCGTGCACGAACCAAGTGGGTAGAAACCCGAGTCGAGATCGATGTTTCTCTTGCTGATCTTTGTGTAGTGGCGAACCAGTTCAGGCTCGGCCACCTCTGGAAGCTGAGCTGGCACCGCACGAAGAAGGTTGCTCGGGATCAGCTCATCAAGTGCCACCTCCGGTACATCCGTAGCTGGCGCAGTGAATGCACGACGCCCAGGCTTGGACTTCTCGTAAATCGTTGTGGCGGACTCACGCTGCTGCGGGGTCTCGCTCAAGTGCGTCTGGCCGGAGGTCTGGGGCGGGATCCCCTCACCGAGGCTTCCTTCGGCATATTGAGATGCCGTCTGAGCTGAGGCCATGTCGCTCACGCGGACACCTCCACTCCTCCCTTGACGGCCGCCACGGCCTCGCCAAGTGTCTTCGCGAGGAGGTCAATCTCCTCACGGCTCCGCTTTTCGGTCAAGGCCACGAGCAGCCCATTCTCATACTCCGGGTAGTCACGGCCTAGGGCATATCCGGGGTTAACCCCCACCGACTGACAATGGGCAATCACCGCCTCGACGGGGGCATCAACCTCAACTGCAAACTCCCGAACCACAGGCTGATCGTGCAACAGGCTGATCCCCTCAACCGATGAGAGCGATTGACGGGCATAGGAGGTTCGACGGGCAAGAAGCTCGCCAAGCTCAACGAAGCCTTCCTTACCAAGCCAACCGAGATAAGCGACGCCAGCCAGAGCATTAAGTGCCTGCGCGGTGCAGATATTGGAGGTGGCCTTCTCACGCCGAATGTGCTGCTCGCGTGTTTGAAGGGTCAAGACCCAGCCACGGCGACCATCGACATCCTTGGTCTCTCCAGCGATTCGGCCAGGCATACGACGGATGTGTTCCTCACTTGCTGCGAAGAAACCGAACGACGGACCTCCGTAATCAAGCCGGTTGCCGAGAGGTTGGCCTTCGCCTACTGCGACATCAACTCCGCAATCAGCTGGGGTCTTAAGGATTCCCAAGGCAATCGGATCGCATGCTGCGACAACAAGCGCGCCATGCTCCTTAGCTGCCTTTGTCAGAGCCTCGAGGTCCTCAACAGATCCCAAGAAGTTCGGCTGTTGAAGGATGACTGCCCCGACTGAGTCGTCCAAGCTTGAGATAAGAGCATCAAGGTCCGTGATCCCGTCCTTGAGCGGCACCTCTTCAATCGTTGTGCCGTAGCCCACTGCGAGTGTCTGCAGCGTCTCTCGGGAGTGCGGATGCACACCGCGTGAGACTAGGTGTCGAGTTCGACCGTTAGCCAGCTTGGCCAGATAAGCGGCAGCTCCAACAGCCGAAGGACCTTCGTAGAGAGACGCGTTGCTGATCGGCAGGCCGGTCAGTTCACTAATGGCCGTCTGGTATTCAAACATCACCTGAAGCCCGCCTTGCGACACCTCAGGTTGGTAAGGCGTGTACGGCGTCAGAAATTCAGCGCGACCGAGAAGCGTGTCAATGAACGACGGCACATAGTGGTCGTACATGCCAGCGCCTAGAAAAGAGACCTCGTCATCGGCACTCGTGTTCCTGGCGGCAAGTGCTGCCAACTCGGCATACACCTGCTGTTCAGGCTTCCCCTCCGGGAGGTCAAGCCTGCGCCCAAACCTGACACCAGCAGGGATACCAGCGAACAGCCCCTCCACAGACTCGCAGCCGATAGCAGCGAGCATCTCTTGGATGTCCTGCTCTGTAGCTGCGGTGTAGGAACTCATGTGAGGGCGGGCGTTCTCTCTGGTCTGGTTGGGCTAGCTGCCCAACAATTCCTTGTATGCGGCTGAATCCATGAGGGCTTCCTTCTCCTCTACGGATGTCAAGCGAACCTTGACTAGCCAACCTTCACCGTATGGGTCGTCGTTGACGACTCCGGGCTCGTCGGCGATTGCAGAATTCACTTCGATGACTTCGCCGCTCATCGGGGCGAAAACATCACTGACTGCCTTTACCGACTCGATCTCAGCGTAGGTCTCGTCCTTGGTGAGGGTCGCGCCCACTTCCGGAGCGTCGTAGAAGACCACCTCGCCGAGCGCGTCTTGGGCGTACCAAGTGATGCCGAAGGTGGCCCACTCGCCCTGCGGATCTAGGCGCACCCAGTCATGCTCTGGGTGGTAGAGGAGGTCTTCGGGGTAACTCGCTTCAGCCACTTTGATTCAGCCCTTTCGGTAGATGGGTCGCTCGCGAACAACAGCCGTGCGTTGCTTTCCGCGTACGTCGATCTCAAAGTCTGCACCAACCACTGCCTTCTCTGCAGGGAGGTAGGCCATGCCGATGGCAACTTCGAATGTCGGAGAGAAGGTTCCGCTGCTTACAACCCCTCCCCCTACGACCGGATTTCCGGTGCGAGCGATACCCGCGCCGGTCACCTCAAATGCCACGAGCGTCTCTGGAGTTCCATTGGCGCGGGCGGCCGACACCGCATCACTCCCGATGAATCCAGTGTCCTCTTTGCAAGCCCAACCAAGCCCTGCCTCAATCGGGTTCCTGGTTGGGTCCAGATCATTTCCGTAGAGGTGGTAACAGGCCTCAAGTCTGAGGGTGTCTCGCGATCCGAGCCCACATGGAACTGCACCGCCCGCCAGCAAGGCATCCCACACTGGAACGGCCGCATCCAAATCCATCAGGAGTTCAACCCCGTCCTCGCCGGTGTAGCCCGTGCCGGCAATCAGCACCGATTGCCCGGCCACAACTCCGCTCGCCGCGGCCATGCGGTCGGGCAGCGAGCCCTCAGCCAACGACTCAACCAGGGCTCGGGCGTTGGGCCCTTGAACTGCCAGCATCGCAGTCGCGGCAGCTTCATCTTTGACTGCGACATCAAATGATTCCGCCGTAGCGATCTCGCTGAGTCGGGCAAAGTCCGCTGGGTGGTTGCCAGCGTTCGTGACAGTCAGGAACTCGCTCTCACCGACGCGGTAGGTGAAGAGGTCGTCCAGAACGCCTCCATCCTCAGCGCAGAGCAGCGAGTACTGAGCACCACCAATGGGAATCTTCGAGACATCGTTGCTCGTCGCCCGTTGCAGGAATGCAAGGGCATCCGGTCCTGAGCTGCGGACCTGTCCCATGTGGGAGACATCAAACACTCCAACATCGCGCCGTACTGACCGGTGCTCCTCCATTATGCCCTCGTACTGGACCGGCATTTCCCAGCCGGCGAATGGCACCAGCCGGGCGCCTAGCTCCTGATGGCGGGCGTGAAGGGGCGTCAGCTGGAGGGCGGCATCCGGCACATGCCGAGCATACCCTCGGCGGTGGCCGTCAAAACCAGAGCAGAGTGTCTAGCTGTCGTCGCGAAGAAACTCGGGCACGTCCACATCAATGTCATCGCCCGATGAACTGCGCGCAGGAGCAGGTTCGCTGCTCCGGGCGGGACGCTCAATGCTGGCACTACGCCCGCGGCCCCGGCGCCCTTGGTCCACGCCAGTAGCGATAACGGTGATGCGAATTGCATCACCGAGAGTGTCATCCACAACTGACCCGAAGATGATGTTGGCACTCGAGTCAGCTGCAGAAGCAACAACCTCTGCTGCAGCATTGACCTCGAACAGCCCCAGCTCCTTGCCGCCGGTGATGTTGAGGAGGATGCCCGTCGCTCCATCGATGCTCTCCTCAAGCAGCGGAGACGTGATGGCCTCATTGGCAGCCGCGACAGCGCGGTTTTCACCGGACGCTGTGCCGATGCCCATCAGAGCAGATCCGGAGTTGTGCATGATGGTGCGCACGTCAGCGAAGTCGAGGTTGATGAGGCCCGGAATGGTGATCAGGTCTGTGATGCCTTGAACTCCCTGGCGGAGCACGTTGTCAGCCAGCTGGAAGGCCTCAACCATCGTCGTCTTCTCGTCAACAACAGTCAGAAGGCGCTCGTTCGGGATAACGATCAGAGTGTCAACGTTCTCCCGAAGGTGCGCGATACCTGAGTCAGCAGAGCGGGTGCGCTGAGCACCTTCGAAAGTGAAGGGACGCGTGACAACGCCGACAGTGAGTGCCCCGATCTCGTTCTTGGCGATGTCAGCAATGACTGGGGCGGCTCCTGTGCCGGTGCCGCCACCCTCGCCAGCTGTCACGAAGACCATGTCCGCCCCCTTCAGGGCCTCCTTGATCTCATCACGAGACTCGGCAGCAGCACCATGCCCAACCTCAGGGTTAGCGCCGGCGCCAAGCCCCCTGGTGAGGTCGTTTCCAATCTGGAGGGTGATGTCGGCTTCGCTCTCTTGGAGAGCTTGGGAATCCGTGTTGGCCGCAATGAACTCGACTCCGCGAACGCCGGACTCGACCATGCGATTGACGGCGTTTGTTCCGCCTCCGCCTACTCCTACGACCTTGATGACTGCGAGGTAGCTACCGCTATCCATTTTTGCTTGAAACCGCCCTCAGGTAGGGGTTGAGTGTCCAGATAGGCACACCTGAACGTGCTCTCTTTCGCCACAATAGACCCAAACTCCTTCCGAGTGAAGGGCTTGCACGAAAAACCCTCTAGTTGTGGTTGAGGGTTGAAATGAAGGCTAAAGCGGGCCTTCAGGGTTATTGAGGCTCTGCGCCACCGGTCGGATCTGTCGTATCGGTGTTCCCATCAGGTGAAGCACCGCCGTTGTCGCCGCCCACTGGCTGGTTTGGATCAGCAGGGTCCACCCCGCCAGTTACTCCGCCTTCAACGCCGCCAACTACCGGGCGCCGAGGGACGCGCACATCTACATAGTCAGCCCCACCAGCTTTTGGATCTGCAAGGACAGTGCTGGCTGCGGCCCACTTTCGACCTGCGAGCGAAGCGTCTCCGAAGTAAATCTTGGTGCCGTTGTCCATCGTTGCGAACAGTCCGAATTTCGGATCCTTGGCAAAGGACTTGACGCGCCGTCGTAATTGGCCGGGTGCAGCAGCGAGGACCTTCAGCGATTCAAGCACTACCTGGTCCTTGACAAATCCCCCCGCTACGGCTGTCTGCACCGCAGGCAGACCCTCAACCGGAACGCCCGGCAGGACGGTACCGTCGGCTGCAACGGCTTGCAATGCCCCAGCGTTCAGGCCCACGGCAGCGACGGGCTGGTAGAGAACGACAGTCACCGTCACACCGTGCATGGGGTGAGTTTCAACTTTGAAAGATCGAATCGGGGGCTTGCCATCCGCAGCAATGCGGACTGCCTCCTCGTCGAAGTCGAGAGTGCTCTGGCCAAGGCTGGCATTGCGCACTCTTTCGGCCCGTGCGCCGGTAAGGCCAATCACCTCAACCTTCTTCACTGCGAAGAGACTGCTGCCCTTAAGGAGGAAATAGAGGCCGAAAACAAGCGCGCCGGCCACCAGAAGGCCTACTCCGAGCTTGAACCAATGATTTCGCATCAGTGCGCCCGCCACTCAGCAGGAAGTTCAACTGGCCCGAGCGTCTGGACCTCCGGCTCAAGCTTCACCCCAAATTTGGATTCCACCCGCTCCCTTCCAGCCGACATCACAGCGATTACATCGGCGGTCGTCGCATCTCCATGGTTGACGACGAAGTTGGCGTGCTTCTCGGAGAACCCCGCCCCGCCGACTCGCAGGTCGCGGCAACCTGCGGCATCAAGCAACTGGCCAGCGGAACGACCTTCTGCCTGCGGATCGACCGGATTCTTGAAGGTCGAGCCGAAGGTCTTGACTCCCCATGGCTGCGCCTCCTTGCGGCGGGCGCGAAGGTCAGCCAGTTCGGCCTTGACCTCGGTAGCCGAGGCCGGAGCAAGTTCAAAGGAGGCAGCGCACACGACCTCACCACTCTTGAGGTTCGAGCTTCGGTAGGCGAAGTCAAACGCATCTGGACCTCGTCGCTCTATTCCCTCCGGAGTCGCCACGTCAACCCACTTGAGAGTGCGGGCCAGTTCCCCTCCATAGGCATTTGCATTCATACGGACGGCCCCGCCGACCGTCCCGGGGATGCTCACTCCGAACTCAAGTCCGCTGAGGCCAGCAGCGGCAGCCTTCGCGGCGACGCTCGGAAGGCGGGCCCCACCACCACACTCAAGCGTCGTGCCTGAGAACTCAATCCTCGCGAGGTCTCGATCAAGCTTGATCACGAGCCCAGCAACTCCCTCATCGGCTACCAAGAGGTTCGACCCAGACCCGATGACATGGATCAACAGATCAATTTCGGATGCCCACGAAAGAAGCTCTGACAACTCGTCCGCTGTTCCGGCTCTCGAGAAGTACTCAGCCGGGCCGCCAGTTCCAACCGTCGTATAGGCGGACATGAGTTCCCGTTCTTTGACTCGATCTGGCCTACTTGACATCAACAAGACCTTCGGCAACTGTCCAAACATCGCCTGCACCCATGAGCAAGACAAGATCGCCAGCGCCGACCTCCAGCTTAAGTTCGGCGAGAAGATCATCCAGAGACCCACTTGAGCGAACGCCGTCGGCAGCGAGACGGGAGATCGTCTCCGCGGAAACATCTGGAAACTCGCTCTGCGTCTCCCTCGCTGGATACACATCAGCAACCAAAGCAAGGTCGGCAGTTGCAAGGGCAGCGGCGAACTCTTGCGCCAACTCCTCGGTCCGTGAGAACAGGTGCGGTTGGAACGCGGCGACCACTCGACTGGCGCCTAAGGTCCGAGCTGCAGCGATAGTCGCTGCAACTTCGGTCGGGTGATGCGCGTAGTCGTCGTAGACGATTGCCCCGCTATTCGTGGTCCCTTTCAGCTCAAATCTGCGCGAGGTGCCTTTGAACTCCTCCACTCCGGAGACCAGGCCGTCAACATTGTCCGTGGCAAGGCTGGCTGCCTCGAGAGCCACTGCAGCGTTCGACGCATTGTGCAGACCGGGCACCTTGAGCCTCACCTTTCGGTCACGCCATGTAAAGGTCGCCTTGCCGCCATCACTTGAAGCTCCTTCCGGAGTCACAGAACGGGCCCCGTTGATTGACCTGAGCGAATCGAGGCCCACACCGTCGGACAGCACAACCTGGTGGGCATCCCCGGCGAACTTGGCAACAGTTTCGACAAGGTCATCAAAGGATGAGTAGGTAGCGTGGTGATCAAGTTCAAGATTGGTCACCACTGCTACCTCGGGATTGAGTACGAGCAGGGAACGGTCTGACTCGTCGGCCTCAACAACCAGCCATTCAGATTTCCCCCAACCCGCAGAGGCCTCAGAGTCTTGGAGGCCGGCACCTATAACCCATCCAGCATCGATGCCTGCGCCGCGCAATGCTCGAAGCACCATTGCCGAGGTCGTTGTCTTTCCATGGGTGCCCGTTACAGCGATGGTTCGCTTAAGCGAGGTCAGCTCGGCAAGAAGCTCACTGCGGTGGAGGAGCGCTTGACCCCTTTGGACGGCAATTCCAACCTCGGGGTTAGTGGCATCCACAGCCGAGGTGTGGACTACATCAGCGTCTGTCGGCACGTTAGGGGGCTCGTGAGCGTCGAAGATCTTGGCGCCTCTTGCCTTGAGGTCAACGAGTACGGCTGCTGACCCCGTATCTGATCCCGAGACCTCGGCACCGAGCTCCAAAGCGATCAACGCAAGCCCGCTCATGCCCGCCCCGCCGATTCCGACGAAGTGAACCTTTCGCCCTTGCCAAGGCTGGGCGGTACTCATCTCTGACTCCCAACCGCAAGAACCTCAGCTGCAACCTCTGCAGCTGCGCTCGGGCGCGCAAGTGCCTGACTTGCCCGCGTCATCGTTTCGAGCCGCTTGCTGTCATTGAGAATCGTCTCAACGGACCTGCGAAGAATCTCCGGGTTCAGGTCGGAGTCAGCGATTACCTCGGCGCCTCCACCGCGCTGCATCCAGAGCGCGTTTCCCGTCTGGTGATCGCCGGCAGCCTGAGGGTAAGGAATCAGTATCGCTGGGCATGCACCAGCTGCCAACTCAAATACCGAGCCGCCAGCTCTTGCTATCGCAAGGTCCGCTGCTGCTACCGCTTCGCCAAAAGCATCCACATAGCCAAACAGGTGGTAGCCGGGCCTTGGAGCTTGAAGCTCAGAAAGGTCCCTCTCTCCGGCAAGGTGGATGACCTCGAAATCCGACTCCGCAAAGGCCTCGATCGCCGCACGGTTGATGGACCTTGCTCCAAGGGACCCCCCTGTTACTAGGACGCATTTAGCTCCTTCGGCAACACCGAACCTCCGACGCGCTGCTGCTACATCCGCGGCTGGTGGAGGTACTGGCCGCCCGGTCACCACCCACTTCGATCCTGCGCGACCTTCGATCGGAAAAGCCAGACAGATCCTCTTAGCGAACCTCGCCAAGAGGCGATTGGAGATTCCCAGGTGGCTGTCGGCCTCGGTCAAGATCAACGGAGTGCGCGTGAGAACTGCGGCAGCGCCCACGATCCCAGCGACATATCCGCCTCCGCCCATCACCACATCGGGGCGTGCTGCCCGGATGATTCGGACTCCACTCAAGACTGCCGGGAAGGCCTTCAGCGCAGCTTGCAACGCCTTCAATTTGGATGTTCTGCTCAGCCCTTCCGCTTTGACTTCATGGAACGCATAGCCAGCTGCAGGTACAAGCTGCGCCTCGGCTCTGTCGCCTCCCGCAAACTGGACCTCGCATCCGCGGGCGCGCAGTTCGTCAGCGACGCTGAGCGCGGGAATTACGTGGCCGGCCGTACCGCCGGCTGCCATCAAGATCCGCATCTTGCACCTCTACATCGCGTTCGTTGTCGCCGTCGATGGCCCGGAGGCTCGCTCCACCTGTCGTGGCGATATTGAGCAGGAGGCCAGTTGATGAAAGGAGGACGACAAGGCTGGTCGGTCCGTACGAAATGAACGGGAGGGGCACTCCTGTGAGGGGCGCAATCCCCAGTACTACCCATATGTTCAGCATTGCTTGGCATGTGATCAGTGCGGTCAGGCCCGCAGCTACGAGCTTGGCATAGGGATCCACGGCATCCCGAGCCAGATTCATCCCGGCCCGCATAAGAATTCCGAACATGGCCAGGATCGTCACGATTGCGAAAAGCCCCAGCTCCTCTCCGATCACGGCGAGGATGAAGTCGGTGTGAGCTTCAGGAAGGTAAAAGATCTTCTGGACTGACTCGCCTAGACCAACTCCGGTGAGCCCACCAGTCCCGATTGCGATCTGCCCCTGCACGGCTTGGAAGCCGCTGTTAAGCCTCGTGTCAGCGTCAAATGGATGAAGGAAGGCAGTAAGCCGTGAAAACCGCTCGGCATTGGTAACGGTGTAGAGAGCTGCTGCGCCACCCATAACGCCGAGCACGGGAGCGAGGGTCCGAGGCCTCATCCCAGCCATCCAGAGCACTGTGAAACCAGTGATGACTGTGACGATCGTTGTCCCGAGGTCGGGTTCTTTGGCGATCAGTACCGCACATCCGAGAATCGGCGCAAGGCATGGCTTCCAAACATCCCGGAGGTTGTTGAGCGACTTCCTGTTGCGGATCGCCTGATCCGAAACAAAAAGGACAATTGCAACCTTTGCGATCTCGCTTGGCTGGAAACTGAAGGGACCGAGTCCGATCCAGCGACGGGCACCGTTCACGCTCTGACCAAGCCCGGGCAACATCACAGCACACAGGAGGCCGATTGCCACGAGCATCAACGGCCCCGCAAAGGCTCGAATCTTGGCTAGGTCGTAGCGCTGGAGGAGAAAGCAGGCCACAGCTCCGGGAATGAGCCCAAAGCCGATAGTTCTGAAAAACATCCCCATCCCGGCACCGCCTGAGACGAGGGCGTTCTCAGCAGACGAGGCGCTGTACACCATCACCGCACCAAGCCCCACAAGAACCAACACTGCGGTGGTAATCGCGCGCTGTTGGGCAGGGAACACAACGGAACGCGGCTTTCGCGTTTTGGCCCTGCGTTTCACCCTAAGTCTCCCACGAGGGTGCGGAATTCAGAGCCACGATGTTCGAAGTCGGAGAATTGATCAAAGCTCGCACATGCCGGCGACAGCAGAACCGCATCCCCTGGGCGTGCGAGCCGAGAGCAGGCTGCAACGGCAAGCCGAAGGTCGGTGTCAATCTGGGTGTGCACCCCACTATCGGACAGAACTTCGCTTAAGACCCCAGCGGACTCGCCAATCAGGTGAACGGACTGGCAACGACCTGCAACGGCTGCTCGCAGGGGCGTGAAGTCTTGACCCTTAGCCTGACCCCCGAGGATCAGGCGTACTGGCCCCTCGACCGCTGCCAGAGCAGTGAGCGTGGACTCCACATTGGTTGCCTTCGAGTCGTTGTACCAGCGAACACCACCTCGCTCCACAACGAGCTCAAGCCGATGCGGGACCCCCTCAAATGACCTGAGTCCGTCTGCAAGCGCACCAAGCGGAACCCCACTGACAATTGCCGCGGCGCAGGCGGCCTCCGCGTTGCGCAAGTTATGCAATCCAGGAAGCCGGAGATCGTCAACGGACGCAAACGCCTCACCGCGCCACCTGAGCGACCCCTCGACTGTTGACACGTCCGCATCGGCATCGCCGAAGGTGACCTGCTCAGCCGACCCTCTCCCCGCCCATGGCCCGTCTGAGGCTGGTACGACTGCCACCGCACCCTCGGGTTGCGAATCAAAGATGGACAGCTTGGCCTCGTGATAGGCCTCCACTGTCTTGTGGCGGTCGAGGTGGTCCTCGCTCAAATTGAGCAATACCGCGACGTCAGGGGCAAACTTCGGAGCGTCTTCCAGCTGAAACGACGAAGCCTCAATGACCATACGTTCGCTGGCCTCCGGCGTTCCTGGCAGTTCACAGACAGGCCGCCCGACATTTCCGACGACAGTGCAGTCGCCGCCAGAAGAGCGGATCAGATGGCCGATCATCTCCGTAACCGTTGTCTTTCCGTTTGTTCCAGTTACTGCTGTGACGGGGCCGTCGGTCAATCGCCAGCCGAGCTCCATCTCACCAATGACATCCAGACCGGACTGCCTGGCAGCAAGAACTGCAGGGGCCTCGTTTGGAACTCCCGGACTCTTGACCAGAACTGCGGCCCGACTCACAAGATCATCTCCGGCAGCATCAAGATGGACTTCGACACCACTGTCGGCGAGTCCTCCAGCCCCTTCTGGCGAAGCCGAGTCAACTGCGATCACGACTTCGCCGCGTTCGGCGAGCAGGCGGGCAGCTGCCTGCCCCGACCGAGCCAACCCGCACACAAGCCATGGCCCCCGTGGAAGTCCTGGTCTGGGAACAGCGCCAGGCGCCACGACTACTGAAGGTTTGACTGGTAGAGGGTGAACGCGATAGCACTGAACGCTGCAGCGATGATCCAAAACCTGAGGATGATCTTCGTCTCAGACCAGTTCCTAAGCTCGAAGTGATGGTGGATCGGAGCCATCAGAAATACACGCCTGCGGAAGAAACGGAACGAGACCACCTGAATCACAACGGACATGGCCTCGAGGACGAAGATTCCTCCCAACATGATCAGGAGGATCTCGGTCCGGGTCATCACCGCCATCGCGGCGAGTGCCCCGCCCAGCCCGAGGGAACCTGTGTCCCCCATGAAGATGTTCGCGGGAAAGCTGTTGAACCAAAGAAAGCCGACGCAAGCCCCAACGAGGCAGGCGCCGAGAATTGCCAGTTCCGGCTGATGCGTTTTTACGGCAGTAATCGCGACATAGGTAAGCATCACGATGGCGAAGCAGCCTGCTGCAAGTCCGTCAAGGCCGTCTGTGAGATTGACGGCGCTCGTTGAGCCAGCGACAACTAGGTAGATGAAAATCGGATAGAGCCACCCGAGGTCAACCTGAGCGTCAATGAAATTGAGGCGGACACTGTCGGGCAGCCCCACCTTCCTGGTGGCAACCCACCAAAGCGCCACTGAGATCAGGACTGTGGCGCCGAGCTCGGTCCTAGCGCGGAGCCCGAGCGACCTCTGCTTCACAATCTTTGTGTAGTCGTCGGCAAATCCGACCAAAGCACAGGCGATTGCCGTCCCAAACACTCCTACCTCTTCCCAGCCTCCACCGGTCAGGATCAGGAACGGAACTGAGACCGAAACGAAGATGATGATTCCGCCCATAGTCGGCGTGCCGGCCTTTGAGTGGTGTCCTTCCGGTCCGTCCTCCCGAATGTTTTGCCCGAACTCGCGGGCCCGGAGGAACTGAATGAACTTTGGCGAGAGAAACAGGCAGATAAGCAACGCAGCTGTACCTGCGATCACGATGCTGCCCATGTCAGGACCACTCTCCTTCGAGCCGCTGGGCAACGACCTCTAGGCCTATCCCTCGGGAGGCCTTCACGAGGACTGTGTCACCGTCTGCAAGCGCGCCTAGGAGCGCTTCTGTTGCTTCGTCTGCAGAGGCTGTTTCAACATGGCGCCCACCAAACTCAAGGCCAGCCTCAGCGGCCATAGGCCCAACTGTCACCAAAAGGTCAACTCCGGCCGCCGCAGCATCGACACCAAGTTGGCGGTGATAGGAGGCACTGTCGGTGCCGAGTTCGAGCATGTCACCAAGCACGGCGACCCTGCGCCCCCCTCGGCGCTCCGACTCTCCGGACAGGTCG
>CAZZKI010000004.1:0-20698 GCA_964654785.1 uncultured Solirubrobacteraceae bacterium | reverse complement strand
AACCCAGCTCCGCCAGTTCTCTCAGGTGCCCCAAGCTCCTTCACAAACGCAACTGGCGCCTCAATCGGCTTCAGCCATGAGGACGAGGCAACCTTCACCTGCTCAATTGACGGCGGCGCATACGAGGCTTGCGCGACACCCGTCACACGCAGCGGTCTTGCTGACGGAGAGCACAGCGTTGCCGTCAAGCAGACTGACGCTGCTGGAAATACCTCAGCCGCTGCAACAGCAACTTGGACAGTTGACACCGGCGTTCCAGCCAAGGTTTCCCTCAGCGGAATCCCAGCTGAGTTCACAAAGTCCAAGACAGCTTCGATCACCATCGCCGGTGAAGAGCACGCTGTCTTCCACTGCTCAGTTGACGGTGGCACCGCAGCTGCCTGCACGGGCATCAGCCTCAGCGGTCTCGCTGATGGCACTCACACTGTCTCTGTAACCCAGACCGACCGCGCTGGCAACACTTCAGCAGCAGAGTCCGGCTCGTGGACAGTTGACACAGCTGCACCAGCAGCACCAGGCATCTCAGGTGCACCTGCGGCGCACACTCAGTCACGCAGCGCCAACATCACTCTCAGCGGTGAAGCTCATGCAGTCCTCCACTGCTCGGTTGACGGTGGCGAGGCAGCTGCCTGCACCGAGATCAGCTTGAGCGACCTCGCTGACGGCGACCACAACATTTCCGTAACGCAGACCGACCGCGCTGGCAACGTCAGCCCGGCCGCAACTGCGTCTTGGAACGTCGACAACGCTGCGCCAGCGCAGCCGCTTCTCTCAGGTAAGCCTGCCGACTACACCCAGTCACGCAGCGCTTCGATCAACATCGATGGTGAGGCCAATGCAACCTTCACCTGCTCCGTTGACCTTGGCGATTACGCAGCCTGCACATCACCCAAGACTCTCAGTGATCTTGCTGACGGTGAGCACAGCGTTTCGGTTAAGGCAACTGACCGCGCTGGCAACACCTCACTCAGCTCAACTGTTGCTTGGACAGTTGACAACGCTGCCCCAGAGGCTCCAGTTCTCTCCGGCAAGCCAGCCGACTACACGCAGTCACGCAGCGCATCAATCGGAATAACCGCTGAGGACCAGGCAACTCTGACCTGCTCCGTTGACGGCGGCGCCTACAGCAGCTGCTCCGCACCGAAGAACCTCAGCGACCTTGCTGACGGCGCACACAGTGTCGCCGTTAAGGCAACCGACCGCGCAGGTAACACCAGCGCAGCCGGAAGCGTTTCTTGGACGGTTGACAACATCGCCCCTGACGCACCAGTCCTTAGCGGTGTCCCAGGCGCACTTGTCGCAACCCGCGCAGCCTCAATCGGAATTGCTGCTGAGGCGAACTCGAGCCTCACTTGCTCGGTTGACGGTGGCGACTACGGCGACTGCACGTCACCGAAGGAGCTCACCGGACTCGCCGACGGTAACCACTCAATCGCGGTGAAGGCAACCGACCGCGCTGGAAACACCAGCTCGGCAACCACCAGCAGCACTTGGGAAGTTGACGGAACCGCACCGGTAATCGCCCTTGGCGGGGTACCAACCGGTGGCGTTCAGGGCCCGGCTCCATCCGGCTACACGAACGCGAAGAAGCCAGCATGGTTCTTCACTCTTAACGATGCAGCCAACCACCTTGTGGCAACCACGGCAACCTGCCGTGTTGACAGCGGCACTACCGCCACTGCCTGCACCTCGCCTTACCAGGCACCAGTCAACCTTGCTGACGGCAGCCACACGCTCACCGTCACGGTCGCCGACAGCCTTGGCAACAGCCGTACCTACACCAACGCATTCACCGTTGACACGATCGCTCCGACCACCAGCATCATTGATGGTCCAAGCGGCCGCAGCGGTGCGAATGTCAGCTTCCGCTTCGGCACCACCGAGGAGGGCGCAACATTCCGCTGCCGCGCAACTGGCGCCAACGCATTCTCATGGCGCTCGTGCAACTCAACTGAGGCTCTTACCGGCCTCAGCAGTGGCGCAACCACTCTCTACGTGCAGTCAACTGACGCTGCTGGCAACCAGAGCCTCTCAGTCAGCCGCACTTGGTCCGTGTCAGCTGATGTACCGACCGCTGTCATCAACTACCGCACGCCAACCACAACAGTTGGCAGCTACCCACTTGGCGTACTTCGCGTAGGCAACGGCGAGTTCCGCTTCCTCGTGGATGATCCGCTCGCAACCACCGAGTGCAAGCTCGATGACGAGCCATGGGCAGAGTGCACAAGCCCATACACCTACAGCGGCCTTGGCTATGGCGACCACACCTTCTCGGTGCGCGCCACCAATGATGTCGGCACCGTTGGCGCAACCAAGACTTCGTCTTGGACAGTCGCTGGCGAGCCAGACACCACCATTGGCAGCAAGCCAGAGGCAACTTCGCACAGCAACAGCGCGACCTTCGGCTTCTCATCGAGCTACCCAGGCGCAACGTTCCAGTGCAAGCTCGACGGTGGCACATGGATTGACTGCTCGTCCGGCACCGTCACCTACACCAGCCTTGCGCTGCTTGGCCACACGGTCCAGGTCCGCGCTCTCAACCAGCTTGGTGAGGCAGACCTGACTCCAGCCACTTACAGCTGGACGGTCGTAGCAATTCCGGACACGGCCATCCTGACCAACTCACCAGGAACGACCTTCGACACGTCTCTCAACGTGGCGTTCGGTTCGGCTTACCCAGGCGCAACGTTCCAGTGCTCACTGGACAACGCAGCATGGGCTGCCTGCACCAACCCGAAGGCTCTCAGTGGACTTACCGCTGGCACGCACACCTTCCGCGTGAGGGCGCTCAACTCAGCTAACGAAGCTGACGAGACACCAGCGTCCCTCACCTGGACAGTTGATACAGCCGAGACAACGATTGGCACCAAGCCAGCCGCAGCAATTACGGCTCGCACGGCGTCATTCACCTTCAGCTCAAACGCCACTGGCGCAACCTTCGAGTGCAAGCTTGACGCTGGCGCTTGGGCAGCATGCACCAGCCCACGTAACTTGAGCGACCTTGCCCTCGGTTCGCACACCTTCCAAGTGCGCGCAACGAAGAATGGTCTGACCGACGCAACTCCGGCCAGCTACACCTTCTCGGTGAACGCTCCGGACACGACGATCGGAAGCACCAAGCCAGCCGCCAACACCACCGACACGACGCCTTCGTTCAGCTTCGCGTCGGACACAACTGGCGCAACGTTTGAGTGCAAGCTCGACAGCGGTGCTTGGGCATCCTGCACCAGCCCGAAGAGCTACTCATCCGCTCTCAGCGTTGGATCGCACACCTTCCAGGTACGTGCAACTGCATTCGGTGCAACCGATGCAACTCCGGCCAGCTACACGTGGACGATCGGCGCGCCTGACACGTCCATCACAGCCAAGCCAGCTGCAACGGATACGGACCGTACGCCGAGCTTCAGCTTCACCTCTACGGTCAGCACATCAACATTTGAGTGCAAGATCGACAGCGGCAGCTGGAAGACCTGCAAGAGCCCATTCGCAGTCACGAGTGACCTCAGCATCGGTTCGCACACCTTCCAGGTGCGTGCATCCGACAACGGTCTGACCGATGCAACCCCTGCGTCCTACACATGGACAATCGGTTGCCCGATCTACCCGGCTGTAAATGTCTCAACCTCAGCAGTAACGGTCGCAACCGGCCTGACGGCACAGGTGAACGTCCAGTTCGCCAAGCCAGTCGCTGGTGATTCAACCGGCATGAAGTTCTCGCTCCTCCTTAACGGCGGCGCGGGCACCACTGCTCAGAAGGCAGCGTTTGCAAATGTCGTCAAGTCAATTGACGTGAAGGCATCAGGCGCGGCTTCGACCACCAAGACGCTCACATCGTCCGGTGGTTGGCTCGGCTCATACGCGCCGAGCAAGGACGGCAGCTACACGCTGACCATCACATTCAAGAAGGCTTCCGGAACGCTAGGAACCAAGACAGTCACCGTCAACGTCAACCCAGCCTGCTCGTAGTCGCGGATCAGGCGTTGGGGAGGCGTCGATCATGACAAACACACCAAACACAGCAAACTCAAGGATGAAGGGGCGGCCCGGACATCGACGGGCCAGCCGCTTCGCGGCAGCGGTCATCGCAAGCTTCGCATTCGCAGCGATCGCGCCTGCAGCCTCGATGGCCGGTAACGGGGTGTCGCTTACAGCTGGTGGCGGCAACATCAGCGGTGCTCAGACTCTCAGCCCGAGCCCGCAGACGGTATTCGCAAACTCAACGACCAAGCCGACCCTTCGCATCTACGTGTGGACGACCGACTCGACGCTTTCCGCTTCAGATCGCACGACCAACTTCTCGATCAATGGAGGTTCCGCAGGTCGGTTCAAAAATGCGGGCAACCTGACTTCCGAAAGCAGCGGTACCTGCTCATACTCAACTGCCGGTAACCAAACCTTTTCGGTTCGCGTCAGGACCGCTGGCGGCTTCAGTTCATCGCGACGAGGCTGTTACTTCGACATTGAGTTTTCCACAGGCAATGCGGCCGGCTCGTACTCCGAGACCTTCTCAACCAGCGGCCAGACGACTATCTCGGGCATGAGCCTCAATCAGACGATCTCCGCCAATGCGCCGACGATGCAGATCTGGAACTCGGGCAACAGCGCCCAGGAAACATCACACTCCTACGGTGATGTGATCCAGGGGAGCTCCTCTGCCAACTACACGTTTACTGTCAAGAACACGGGCAACGTGCCTTTGGATAACCCGAGCACGCAGTCCATCACGGGAACCAATTCAAATCAGTTCAGCATTGTCAGCACAACTTGTGGTGTCTCGCTGGCAGTCGGAGCGACCTGCAACGTCGTAACCAAGTTCTCACCTACCAGTGCTGGCTCAAAGACAGCGACGCTCAATGTTGGGCCGACATTCTCGGGTACCTCTTACGCGCAGACTGTGACCCTCTCAGGCACGGGACTCGCGCAGACCTATACCGCCACAGCACAGACTTCAGGTGGCGCTGACCTGACCAGCTACGCATTTGCAGACACCATCGTCGGTAACAACTCCTCGACTTATACCTTCAACATCAAGAACACCGGTAACACAGCAGCGACATTCGCCGCTGACGGCTCCAGCGTTGGCCTGTCAGGCACCGACTCTGCCGACTACTCCGTCACGGCGACCACTTGTACCTCGAGTGTCGCAGTCAACGGCACTTGCACGGTCACAGTCCGTTTCAACCCGAGCACGAGCAATCCAAACGCTGCTGCAGGCGCGCGCTCGGCGACCCTCACAGTCACCCCGACAAACACTGCAGATGGCACCAACACCATCGCTACCGCTGACACGGTAAGCCTTTCGGGTAACGCAATTGCCCAGACTCGACTTCCAGGTCTCTTTGAGTCGGACGGCACCACTGCAACCAGTTCCCACAACTACGGGTCAATCGGCGCAGGTACCCCAGCGCCTTACGTATTCACGCTCAAGAACGGCGGTAACTTCGCTGTTCAGGGCACAGGATCGGCCAACCAGTCGATCAGTGGCGACCAGGCCTCCGACTACTCGATCACAGCTACAACCTGCGGCACCTCACTTGCTCCTGGTGCCTCATGCACCATCACGGTTACCTTCAACCCAACTGATGGCGGCGCCCGTAACGCAACCCTGAACATCGCCACGACTGACGGCAACGGGTCTGGAGGAGCAACCGTTTCAGCTTCGCTGACAGGCGACGGGGTGACTTCAACCTTCATCCCTGCTCTCTATGACGCGGGCACTGCGGTAACCGATTACGCATTTGCAGACACGGTTGGAACCCTCACCTCAGCTGTTCACACCTTCACTCTCAAGAACGAAGGCACAGGCACCCTGACTGGGGTTGACCAGCAGTCGATCAGCGGTACTGACTCCGGCAACTTCTCAATCACCGGTACTACCTGCTCAGCCTCAGGCCTTGGCCCAGCTGGTTCTGCAACCGATTCCTGCACGATCAGTCTTCGCTTCAACCCAGGCAGTGCTGGCGCAAAGGCAGCAGTCCTGACAGTTGCCACGACCAACGGCACCCCTGCAAACGCAAGCATCAACTTGACAGGTACGTCAATCCAGGCAGTTCAGACACCAACGACGCTTGACGGTACGACCGCGATCAGCAGCTACGCCTTCGCGGACACGATCGCAACTCAGAACTCGGCCACGAAGGTCATCACCCTTAAGAACACCGGCAACGTGCAGCTCAATGGCACTACAGCGCAGACCCTTACCGGTGATAACGCATCCGACTTTGCGATCACAGCCACAACCTGCACAGGCTCGCTCGCAGTCAACGGAACCTGCACAATCACGATTCGCTTCAACCCTGCAACTCAGGGCGACAAGTCAGCGAATCTCGTAATCACCCCCGTTGATCGCACCGATGTCCAGTCATCAGTAGCGACGGTTGCCCTCACAGGCCATGCCCTTGAAGCGACGCAGACCGCCACGATTCAGGACACCGCAGGAAGCAACGCCCTCAGCACCTACGCGTTTGCGGACACGACCGCAGCTCAGCTGTCTTCTGTCTACACATTCACGCTTCGAAACACCGGCAACGTGACCCTCAACGGCATCGGTACGGCGGGGCAATCGCTCACAGGGGCTAACTCATCTGAGTTCACGATCACGGCGACAACCTGCTCAACGGGCTCGCTCGCACCAAACGCGACCTGCACGATCTCCGCCCGCTTCAACCCTGCAACCACGTCGGTTGACTCAGCGAAGACAGCAAACCTGGTGGTGACTCCGACGACGCGTGCGAACGTCACCACCACTGGTGGCACAGTCGTCCTTAACGGCAATGTCATCGGCATCAAGAAGATCCCGACACTGCTTGACACAGCTGGCACCACTCCAACCACTGCTTACACATTCCCAAGCACGATCCGTACCCAGTCGAACTCGTACACCTTCGTGTTGAAGAACACCGGTAACACGACGATGAACGGCACCGGTGCGGCCAACCAGTCAATCAGCGGTACTGACTCAGCTAACTACTCGATCACCAGCACCACCTGTGGCACCACATTGGCTGCCAACGCGACCTGCAACATTGTCGTCCGCTTCCTGCCGACGACGATGGGCACGAAGTCAGCCAACCTTGTCGTCAACACGACTGACGGAACATCGAACAACCCAGCCACGGTTGCCCTCACCGGCGGCGTGATCCAGGACGTTCCTACGCTGACCTACTACGACACTGCTGGCACGACTCCGCTTGGCACCACCAAGGACTTCGGCAACATCAGCAACGGTTCAAACAGCGCCTACACAATCGTGCTGAAGAACACAGGCAACGTTCCTGTCACGAACCCAAGCACTCAGTCGATCACCGGTACCGACGCAGCTCGCTTCGTGAGGACATCAACAACCTGCACGACCTCGCTTGCTGTTAATGCAACCTGCAACATCGTCGTTACCTACACGCCTAACGCCATCACCACCAACTCGGCGACGCTCAACGTCACCGGTACCGAGACAAGCAAGAGCCTTGCCCTCACCGCAACTGGTGGCGGCATCATCGTTCTTAATAACGGCACGCAGAACACCCGCTCGGGTATTGCTTCGCGCCAGTGGCAGGACACAGTTGACATTGGTGCCCGTGGCTCCTACGGCAGCACCTTCCGTGCAGGCTTTGACGTTGCAGTTGAGCCAGGCCACACCATCACCGATGTTCTAGTCAGCCCGAGCTCCCAGACAAACGACACTGATCCAGGGAATTACCAGTACGTCAGCGGCACCGTCAGCGTCTACCAGCAGCCTGGTGGCGGCGGACGCGCGTATGTCTCGGTCAGCCAGCCGATTACAGCTCTCACCTCATGGTCAACCGGCATCAGCGACGGCCTGCTCAGCCTCTGCATCGGGCCGACCTCGAGCACTACTAACCGCCGTATTTTCTTCAAGCTCAAGGACGACCAGGGCAAGCTGACCCCAGCGCTGCCTGCAAACGTCGGTATTGACGACGCATCATTTGCTTGTGGTGGCTACCCACTGATTGACGCTCAGAAGGTTGTAAGCGTTGGTGGTGTAAATGCTGCCAGCGGTGTTACGGAGGCAGTCACAACCCCCGGAACCCCAGTCGTCTACAGCTTTGTCGGCCACGGCAAGGGCGGCGGCTTCAATGGCGTCAACTGGCGTATCCGTAACGCCTCAACCGGTGCCATGTTTGTGAAGAACTCATCGGGCGGCTGGAACGCCTGTGCCGCACCATGCACCAGCGGCTTCGTAACCGGTTACTCGCAGCTCTCACAGGCTGACAACACAACAGGCCAGATCACGGTCTCGTTCCCATCCCGCGGCCGCTGGGTTGTTGAAGGCATCCCGACCGGAAGCGGCGCCGATGGCAACGCAGTTCAGTTCATGGGCTCAGCGCTTGTCAACTCTGAGAAGGGCTCAACCTCTGCTTCAAGCCCGCAGATCGTTGTGAGCGGTGCTCCTATCGACCACCCGAACACGAACAGCTCGTGGACGATGACAGCGACTCTCACGGATACATCCGACCCGGCCAACACTTACGACAGCATTGGTGGCTCCGGCGCGACACTTGAATGGGACCTAAACGGCAACACGACTGACGGCCCGGCAGGTGACGGCTTCGAAAGCCGCTCGGCAACTGCCTACGCGCTCACTTCAGCCGAGCTTTCACGCACGCTTGACCTGACCGGTAAGACACCGGGCCCGTACACGATCCGTGCCCGCGTAACCGACAACGGCGCCCTCAGCGTTGCTGACCCATCACGCGCATCGAAGATCTACACCAAGACCTTCACGATCAACAGTCCACCTGTTGCCACCAACCAGACAGTTGATGTTCAGGCTGACGACACCCAGCCAGCGTCGATCACCCTCGCTGGCACCGATGTCAACAGCGATTCGCTGACATTCTCGATTCCAGACAGGGCCGGCACCGGCACGATCAGCGATACGGTTGGCACAGGCGCAGCGCGCACCTACGCATGGCCAACTGAGTTCACAGGCCATGACACGTACACCTTCGTAGCTGACGATGGTCACAACGCGACGGGCAACGGCACCCTCACAGTGCGCGTCCACCCGAACACTCGGATTGACGCTGGTACTCCAACTGAGAACCAGGCCACCAAGACGACGACGGCTCACTTTGAGTTCTCGTCACCACAGTCGCCAATCAGCGGCTACGAATGCCGCGTCCTCAACGATGGCACTGTGATCCGCGCGTGGGCATCCTGCTCAAGCTCGTCAACAGGTTCAGCTGACTACAGCGACCTTCCGGACGGTGTGAACCGCTTCGAGGTCCGTGCAGTCAACGCCGACGGGCAGTCCGACGGCACTCCTGCCGCCTACTCATGGCGCGTGGATAACACCGTTCCGACAGTGAACGTCAACGGCCCACGCAGCAACCAGCCGAATGTTCAGCCACGCCCAACCAACGACACGACCCCAAGCTATTCGTTCACAGTCAACGACCGCTCACCTCAGGCCACGATCACTTACGAGTGCCGCGTCCTCTGGGGTGCCGATGCCAATAACTGGCACTCCTGTGGCGGGGCTTCGTCCAGCACAGGCAGCGGCACTGTTGACCTGATTGGTGCCGACAGCATCTTCGGGTTGACCTCCGAACTCGGTGAAGGCACTTACAGCCTTGAGGTTCGCGCAACTGACGAAGTCGGCAATGTTGGCCCAGCCAAGCTTGAGACATTCAAGGTTGACATCACCAACCCAACCTCCAGCTTCACAGCTGGTGCTGAGGGTCTCGTGAACCTCCGTGAGCAGCGCTTCGGCGTCAACTCCAACGAGGCAGGCTCAACCTTCCACT
This sequence comes from uncultured Solirubrobacteraceae bacterium, assembly GCA_964654785.1. Classification (GTDB taxonomy): domain Bacteria; phylum Actinomycetota; class Thermoleophilia; order Solirubrobacterales; family Solirubrobacteraceae; genus WLNJ01. Next base: position 10,931 of record CAZZKI010000004.1, on the reverse strand, counting down.
GCCGCCTTGTCGGCCAAGGCCAAGGTCAGGTATTTGATGGAACCTGCCCAGGTACTAACGGAAGCCCTGTCTTCAGCAACCTTGCTGACGACATCTACACCCTCTACGTCTCAGCGATTGACCCTGCGACCAACGAGGACCAGAACCCAGTCACCCAGCACTTCGAGCTCGACGGCACAGAGCCGACGACAACCCTTACAAGCACGCTTCCAGCGCTTACCAAGTCCCGCAGGGTGGAGCTGACCTTCACCGGAACCGACTCGCGCGCACTGAAGCAGTTCGAGTGCCGCCGCGATTCAACGTCGGACCTTGACTGGGCCAGCTGCCAGTCACCAGAAAGCTTCGGCGGACTTTCCGAGGGCAACCACAAGATTGAGATCCGCGCGGTGGATGAGGCGGGCAACCGTGACTCAACACCTGAGTCCATCTCTTGGAAGGTGGACAACACCGCGCCAGTCACGTCCATCACGAGTGCACCAAGCGCAGACAGCAACGCCACGGCGCCGTCAGTTGCATTCAGCACCAGCGAGACCTCGACGACAAGCTGCCAGCTTGACGGAGGTGCGTGGACTGTCTGCACCAGCCCGGTAGACGTGAAGGCGCTTGCGGGTGGCACTCTCGCGCAAGGCGCCCACAGGCTTCGCCTCCTGAGCACCGACCCTGCAAATAACGCAGAGACGACTGGTGACGCAGCCTCATGGCGCACTGACACGATCGCGCCAAGCGTCAATCTCGTTCAGAAGCCAACCAACCCGTCAGCCAAGGGCAACGCTGTCTTCGGCTTCAATGTCCTTGACGGATCCCCGGCTGTGGCCTCACCTGACACAGTGACCACCTGCTCGGTTGACGGCGGCGCCTTTGCGGCATGCACGAGCCCAGTCACACTGACCAATCCTGCGAGTGGTTCTCACAACGTGAAGGTCAAGGCAACGGACGCTGCAGGTAACGAAAGCGCTCTCGTCTCCTACACATGGACTGTGACTGCATCCGATGTGGCACCACCGGTTATTGGCAGCTCAAACCCAGCTGCTGGTTCGGTAGCCCGCACCGGTGACGCACAGTTCGCATTCACGCACCCAACCGAAGACAGCGTGAACCTCGAATGCCGAGTTGACGACAACGACTGGCAGGACTGCGTGAGCCCGACATCCGTTCGCGGCCTTGATGAAGGTGAGCACACCTTCCAAGTTCGCGCCACCGACAGCAGCGGCAACCACAGCGACCCTGCGTCAAGCACTTGGACCGTGAGCACTGCGCCTCCAGGCACGATGCTCGACGGTGCCCCAGCTGGCCGCTCTCGCGCCAAGACTGGTGTGTTCAAGTTCTCATCCAACGTCCAAGGCGCAACATTTGAGTGCCAGCTTGACGGTGGGGATTGGGCAGCTTGTGAGTCGCCTTACGAAACACCAGAGCTGAGCGATGGACGCCACAACCTCAAGGTCCGCGCGACGATTGACGGCAAGGTCTATGACCCAAGCCCACTCAGCCGCGGCTGGACAATTGACACCAAGGCACCTGCAACGACAGTCACTCAGGCCCCAAGTGGAACCGTTGTCGGTCGTGACGCGACTCTCGCCTTCACAAGCGACGATCGCTGGGCAACCTTCCAGTGCAAGGTTGACGACGGCGACTTCGCGACATGCGCAAGCCCAACCCAGCTGAGCAAGCTGACAGAGGGCCCGCACACTGTTTACGTCCGCGCAGTTGACCCATACGGCAACCGTGATGAGACACCTGTCCAGGTTGACTGGCAGACCCAGATCCCAACGGACGGCGGCACAGGCCCCGTAACTGGCTCGACCACCGCAACCCTTACCGGTGGATACCTCGTGCTGCCTGCGCTTGACCAGCCAATTGTGCTTCCAGCCGGCGGCCTCTCCTTCAGCGGTGACGTAAGCAGCACCGGTGAGTGGAATGTCAGCAAGGATGGAGTCAAGTTCCCGACGCTTCGCCAGGCCCTTTCAGCAGGCGGACTGAACGTGATCGCAAACATCAGCATCAGTTCGGTTGGTGGTGGCAACGGCGCTCTGCCAAAGGATGGCGGCACCGCCTCAATGTCCTTCCCAGCTCAGCTGAAGATCACGCTTCAGACCGAATCTGGCGTATTCCTGATCTCTGAGTCAGCGGGTTGCTTCCTTCGCCCAATTGACTTCAGGCTCGTTGGAACCTATGACCCAGACACCAAGGTTCTGTCACTCGATCAGGACAACGTGCTGTTCCCGAAGACAAGCGCAGGGTGTGGTTCGCTCGGCTCACTCTTCGACGCACAGCTTGGTCTTCCGCGTAATGACATCTCGCTGCACACTGAGTTCGCGGTGACTGAGAACGCTTCTGTTGGGGCTTCAATCGCGAAGGCTTCCGCTGGACGCACATCAGTCCCAGTCACCTGCCCGGATGCCAACGCCTGCAGCGGCCGAGTGGTTGTAAGCACGGTAGGCAATCGTGGCCGCAAGACCCGGATCGCGACAGCCAACTTTGATGTTGCGCGTGACACGAGGACAAACCTGCCGCTGAAGGTCAGCGCAAGCGTCCAGGCAGCACTTAAGAAGGCGGGAGCAAAGGGCCTTCCAGTGATCGTTGAGCTTTGGCCAACTCACGCAGGTAAGGCCACATCAGTCAAGCGGGTACGTCTCTACGACGGTTCAGCCAACAGGAAGGGAGGCAAGCGATGAAGCGTTTCACCAACAAGACCAGCGGCAGCCGCGGCTCCGCACGCAAGGCACTCAACAAGGCAGCGCTGATTGCCACCCTCAGCACGGTCGCGGCTATGGCATTCGGTGCCGGCACTGCCGATGCTCGCTTGATCGCGAACCCGTCACCACCCGACTTCTACGGAAACATCACAGGTGGCTACCTGCAGATCTACGGCAGCAACAACACGATCCTTGGACTTTCCCTGGACTTCCAGAACATCGGGCTCCCATACCCGTCACTGCGAGGCACAGTGGACTCTGCTGGCAATGTCAACTTCCCGCAGAACCAGATCTCGTTTGCTCCAATTCCGGTGCCGCTCGGCACGGACACAGTCAACGTCGCAATTCAGCCAGTTGCGGCATGGACTGGCAAACTCAACCCGCTGACCGGCAGGGTTGACCTTCTAGCTAAGTTCCGAGTTCAGGCGACTGGTTCCGCTCAGGGCTTCAGCCTCGGTGGTTCGTGCTTCATCGGCTCATCCAGCAACCCGATCACTCTGAACCTGTCAACGCACTTGGGTACGGCTCCGACTGCTACTACGCTTCGCTCAGTTGATATTTGGCCTGTAAGCGGGACGACTCTCGGCGGCCCTTACTCGGCGCAGGGATATGCGGACGAAGCTGGCCTGTGGCCGGGGGGTCCCGCATACGACCTACTTCCGGACAAGGACCGGGCGGCAGGAACAACCCGAATGGTTGACGACACGACCACCGTTCCTGCAGGTTCGGGCTGTGGTCCGCTCAGCCAGGCTGATGGCCCGCTGAACTCCCAGCTCGGTTTGCCAACTCAGCCAGGTAAGAGCCGCGCTGTTATTGACTTCGGATTTGTTGCCGGTGGTTCTCGTACTGGCACCAACGCCATCGTTAACAAGGGCGTGAACTCAAAGTTCTACGCCCCAGGGCTCTCGACAACGGCTTGGCCGGCAACTGAGATCCCTGAGATCCCGACTTCCGTACCGCTTTCGCTTGACGGATCAGGTTCTGTGTTCTACGCGGGTGCTAATTCAGGTGGCCGTTACCAATGGGACCTTGGAACCGGAACCTTTGGCCCCTGGACTGACACAGCAACCCAGACCACCTCATTCTCGACCACGGGCTTGAAGTCAATTCGACTTACAGCACGTGACGCTGATGGTGATGTCACCACCAAGACTCACGTCGTCAACGTCGTGCAGTCATCAGACATCAGCGTTGCGACCTCAGCTCCAGAGTTCCGAGGAGGGTCCAACGGCGCCTACACCTTCACCGTGACAAATAACTCGACTGAGAGGGCTAACACTCAGCCGATCACATTGAGCGCACCCGTCCCCGCTGGAACGACGTTCGTTTCCGCAGCGGGAACTGGTTGGACATGCAACAGCGCCTCAGGTGGAACTCTCACCTGCACCCGACCAACAGGGACTCTCGCAGCTGGCGCATCCTCCGCAGTGACGATGACCGTTGCTGTAAGCCCGAGCGCAGAGGCAAGCGTTGCCAACAGCGTCAGCGTCGCTCAGACGGGCGACCCGAACGCAGACAACAACGCGGCATCCGGAAGCACGACCGTTCGCAAGACCGACCTTGCGGTGACGGAGACCCCCAACGGAAGCTTCACCGCTAACGGCGTGTGGGGTTACAACATTGGTGTTCACAACGCTGGCGATGCTCCTACCGTGGGTAACTCAACGGTTGTAGTTGCTCTCCCAGAGGGCATGACATTCCGTGCCAGCGGCTCAGGCGGAACGGGATGGAGCTGTTCAGCAGTTGGCGGCACCAACAATGTCTCGTGCGTCTACTCAGGCACAATTGCCGCGGGTGAGGACGCCCCGGCGCTGACAGTTGTCGGCCGGATCGCAAATAGCGTCAGCGGTGATGTAACCAGCAGCGCGACCGTGTCAGCCCAGGGCGACACAAACGCATTCGGTGGCGCAGATAGCGCAAGCTCAACTACCTCTGTGGCAGTGGTTGCGGACCTCGCTGTCTACGGCTCACACACCGGAGCATTTACTGTCGGTTCAACCGGATCTTTGTCATTCCGCGTTGATAACGAGTCGGTTGTTGACACAGCCGGCCCAACCGCTCTGCAGTTCAGCCTTCCAGCAGGTCTAACCGTCTCATCAATCAGTGGCGGCGAAGGTTGGGACTGTTCAGCAACATCCTCCGGTAGCGCAAGCGTTGATTGCTCCTACACTGGCGGCCTTGTCGCCGGAGCCAGCACGTCCAGCGTTGAAGTGACTGTGGCCATCGGCCATGGCGCTTACCCGTCAGCAGCGATTGCCCCAGCCATCACTAACGCTGCGGATGGCTATGCAACTAACAACACGGGCGCGGACTCCGTGTCTGTTTCGAGGATTGACGTAAGCCTCACTCAGAGCGTTGACCGGTCCTTCAGCGTGGGCGTTGAAGGTGTCTATCGAATCGCCGTCAAGAACGGCGGAACCGCAGCAACGGTGGGCTCAACGACTGTCCATGCGAATCTTCCATCAGGCATCAAGTTCCGTTCAGCTTCCGGCATCGGCTGGGACTGCTCGGCTTCGAAGCCACAGGAACTCTCCTGCACGCGTGACTCCTCGCTCGCAGCTGGCGAGGACGCTGGCGGACTCACCCTGCGTGTCGATGTTCTTGACAAGGCCGGTGATGATGGCCAGGTTGACCTCACAACTTCCGTTTCCACTGCTAGGGACAACGGAGATGTTGCGGGGGATGCACCCGTATCGGGCAACAACGTTTCTACTCTCAGCACTAAGGCTGTTGCAGTTGACCTCAACATCACAACTCGGCACGCGATCGACTTTGTCGTTGGCACTCCGCAGAATGTTGTGATCAAGGTTCGTAACGTCGGTACCTTCCCGACTGTCAAGGGCCAGCCAGTGACTGTCACAGACACTCTGCCCGAGGGCTTTACACCGGACATCACCGGCGTCTACACCAACCGTGCGGGCTGGTCATGCACTGCTGAGGGAAGGGTTGTCACATGCGTCCTGACGCCAGCAGATTCCGAGACCTCCGCGCTGGGTGTCGGCTCGACTGCTGCCCTTGAGATCCCGGTAACTGCTGGTGATTCAGCTGCGAATGACTCGACCAACTCGGTTGAAGTGTCAACCCTTAAGGACTCGAGCCCAGACCGCAGCCCGAATAACATTTCGACTGACTCAATCCATGTGAATCGCGTGGATATTGACCTCAACGCTTCGCAGTCGGTAGCGCCTCGCGCTGGTGGAATTGCTGAGGTAACTGCGAACGTCCTCAACAGCGGAAGCTCGGCGACTGTTGGTCCGATCCAGGTAACAATCCCGCTTGCTGCAGGTACTTCATACCGCGCGGCAGGGTCTGTCACCACCGGTTGGGACTGCTCAAGCGCGGGCGCTGGAACCAGCGTCGTCTGTGAACGGGCAGCATCACTTCCAGTCGGGGCAAGCACTTCAACGCTGAAGATTCGCGAGAACGTCACGCCGGCCGCTGCTGATGCATGGACGACCGAGGTAACGGCTGCAACTGCAACGGAGGCTGAGGCATACCAGGACGACAACAGCGTCACGCTTAGCCCGAGCCTCGAGAAGGTCAACCTTGAGCTCGTAAAGAGCCACGCTGGAGACAGCGTTAAGGCTGGCCACCGCGCAACGTTCCGTTACCGCGTTACCAACGTGGGCAACGTAACCAGCGGGGGAGTCATCCGCATCACTGACACCATCAGCTCAGTCTTCACAGGCCTCAAGGCAAGTGGATCGGGCTGGACTTGCTCGATTGATGGCCACCAGCTTGAGTGCACCACAAGTGCTGCAGTTGCTGCCGGTGCTCGCACTCCGGATGTGACTCTTGGCGTCAACGTCCCAACTGAGGCAACAGGCATCTACGAGTCGTCCGCGTTGGCAACCCTTGCCAACGCTGGTGATCCATACCCAGCCAATGACACTTCGGCTGACCCTGCCCAAATCGTCACAACTGAAGACCTTGCGCTCAGTGCAAGCTTTGTCGGTAGTCCACGGATTGGCGGGACATTCGCAATCCGTTATCGAGTCCGGAACGTTGGTGCCGAGATCGCGACTGGTAACCCGACTGCTCGCATTACCGACAACCTGCCTGACGGCCTTGTTCCAGTCGGATATGTCAGCGATGACGCGTGGGAGTGCGACCTTGCCGGCGGAAACGTTGAGTGTGACCTGAGCCAAGAAATTGAGCCAGGTGGGGCAAGCTACGTCACAGTTCGCGTGAGGGTTGATGGCGGAGTAGCTGCACAGAGCGCCTCACTCGCCACAGTGGCTGCAGGCTCGGTGACCCAAGATCCGAACCGGTCGAACGACCATGCCGTGCAGATCTACAACGTAACCGGAGCAGATCTCGCTATCGCGGCTGAGCTCGCGCCAAATAACACGTTTAAGACCGGTAAGGCAACTAAGTTCCTCATCACCGTAAGCAATATTGGTTCGGCCACCACCACTGGCCCAACCTCAGTAACGATCCCGCTCACAAAGGGCGAGACCTTCGCTGATAACGGTGCCTACGGAACGAACTGGGATTGCCGTCTTGTTGGAGAAGAGATTCACTGTGACTACCCGAATTCGTTGACTGCGGGCGAGACCAGCTCTCAGCTTCAGGTATCTCTGACAGCTGGTGAAGCAAACCTGCCTTCAATCAGCTCGAGCTTCACAGCGGTCACTGATGGCGACGCTAACAGCGAGAACAACACCATCACCCGCACGGATGACGTAACCGACCTCACCCCAGAGCCGGATACGAACATCACAGACGGTCCTGCGATCTCGACAACATCACGCTCTGGCCGCTTCACCTTCGAGTCAAGCGATGAGGACGCAACCTTCCAGTGCCGCCTAGATGGAGCAGCTTGGGCTACCTGCAGGAGCCCGCTCTCGGTCAGCGGTTTGGCTGTCGGACCTCACTCACTTGAGATCCGTTCAATTGGCCACACAGGCAAGATCGAGTCTGAACCAGCCTCCTTCATCTGGACTATTCGTTCAGGTAGCGGCGGCGTACGTACTCCGATTGTTGCCACGATGAGCAGCGGCGAGATCCGCATCCCTGGCCTTGGCGAAGGTGGCCTGCCGCTTCCAGCGGGCCAGCTCAGCCTTACTGGTGATGTTGGCGAGGACGGTTCGATAGCTATCCCAGCCACCGGTATTAAGTTCCCAGTGATTGAGCAGGCCATTGACGCTGCTGGTATCTCCGCAAACGCGAAGATCATCATCACCTCATCAGCTGGTGGAGCAGGCAGGCTCACCCCAGGTGGCGGTGACGCTGACTTTGCCTTCCCGGCAAAGATCAAGCTCGAGGCAGCGCTTGCTGGCGGCCTTGTCCTGCTCGGCCCATCATCGGCCTGCTACCTGCAGCCAATCAACTTCAACCTGCGTGGTCACTACGACCATGACGCCGGCACCATCAGCCTGAGCCAAGAAGGAATCACCCTTCCGAAGACAAGCCCAGGCTGTGGAGGAATCGGCGGCACCATTGACGGTGCTCTGGGCCTGCCACGAAGTGATGTAGGGATTAGCGTCAACTTCAACATTGGTGGCGGAGTCAAGGTGGGCATCGCCAAGCCACAGAGCGGCGCAAGCGCCGTGACCGTGCCGGTTGCCTGCAAGGGAATCTCAGCTGGTTGCGGCGGCAAGGTTGAGGTAGTCGGGACAGTCGGCAAGAAGTCAGTCGTCTTCGGCCGCAGCATCTACCGCCTCCGCAGCGGCAAGGGTGCGACTGTCAAGGTTCCTCTTAGCCGCGACGCACGCACACGAATCTCGAAGGCAGGCCGTAAGGGCATGCGAGTGACAGTGCGAGTCCTTGCGGACGGGTCATCTTCCATTCAGTCGCAGCGAAGCATCATTCTTAGGAAGTAACGACTTGACTAGGCGTGGAGTCAAGTGAGATTCCGCGCCTAGTGACGCAAAAGAGTGCGTTTCCGTGCATTATGTGTACGGGAGCGTTCCCATTAAGAAATAAGAAAGAACCATGGAGAGACGAATGACCAAGCAGGTAACTGTTAAGACCAACGCGAGGGCCCTCGTATTGGGAGCCCTTGTCGCCTGCATTGCGGCATTCGCCATGCCAGTCGCGGCCTCTGCAGCCACAACGGCACCGAAGGCAACTGCTACCGCAACCTTTAAGAGCGGCGGCAGCATTCGTCAGGTCTGGGTAACCGGCGCCACTGAGGGTGACAACCTGATGCTTGTCAGCTCAAGCGGGAAGATCCTGCAACAGGGCGCAGCTGACCGACTTGGCAGCAAGATCTTCCGCAAGGTTACGCCAGGATCGAGCTACACAGTGCGCCTCAGCAAGGGCGGCAAGGTATACGGCTCATCGAAGATCACCGTCCTTAAGGAGGGCGTGAACCCCAAGTCTTCTTTCTACAGCCAGTTCAAGCTTCATGCCGGCCTCAACTACGTGAAGATGCGTGACGGCGTTGAGCTTGCCATGACAGTCCGCCTCCCGTTCGGCGTCAGCACGCTTGACCCGAACAAGCAGTACGCAACCTACGTTGAGTACTCGGGCTACCAGACTGCTGCGCCACACGACTACCTTGCGGCAGTCTTGAGCGGCAACACCAATGACGTTCTGCTCCCAGCAAGCTCAACAGCTGTTGGCGCGGTAATTGGACCACTGCTCAACTTCGTCACCGTTTCGGTACAGATGCGCGGCTCAGGTTGCTCAGGCGGCGCGTTTGACCTTTTCGACCTCCAGACCACCTACGACGGCTACGACGCAATCGAGACGGTTGCTGCGCAGTCATGGGTCAAGAATCACAAGGTCGGCATGGGCGGCATCTCGTTCTCCGGCATTAGCCAGCTTTTCGTTGCCGGCGCACAGCCACCGCACCTTGCCGCTGTAACACCGCTGTCAGTCATGGATGACGTCTACACCGCAACCGGTTACCCAGGCGGCATCTTCAATGACGGCTTCGCTCTTGGTTGGATCACCGAGCGTGGCGAGGACGCGCAGCCAGCACCTGAAGGTGGCCAGGCATGGGCTCGTTACCTTGCGGCCAACGACCCAGCAACTGGCAAGCCGCGCGACCAGCACTGCTTCGACAACCAGAAGCTCCGCCTCCAGACTGAGGATGCGATTGCGATCACGCAGACCAACCCATACCGCGACCTTGACCTCTATGAGAACCGCTCGCCCTCGCACTGGGTAAGCAACATCAAGGTTCCGATCTTCTGGGTTGGCGCATACAACGATGAGCAGACCGGCCCCCACTGGACCGAGTCTGTGTCAGCGCTCAAGAAGAACAAGAAGGCATGGATCACCATGCAGAATGGCGTCCACGTCGACTCACTTGGGCCAAGCACTATTACTCGCTGGGCTGAATTCATGAACCTCTACGTCGCTAACCGCATTCCAAAGGTTGGTGACCTAGTGATCAGCTACTCAGGGACCCTCTACCAAACGATCGCCGACGCGCTTGCACTTCCCGTGCAACAGTCACGCTTTGCCAATTTGGCTGACACTGCGACGAACCTGCTTGCAGCTCGTGCGCAGTTTGAGCGTGATCCGCGGATCACCGTGTTGATGGAGAACGGCAATGCGATCCCAGGCCACCCAGGCGCCATCGGTGCCTCATGGAGCCTTGGATTCGATGCTTGGCCAATCAAGCAGACAGTGGCAACCCGCTACTACTTCGACGCCAACGGTGTCATGAACACAAGCACCCCAGCAGCCGCTGGTTCGGTGTCCTACATCTCTGATCCGACAGCTCGTCCACGTGACACGCTTGGCGGAGCACCGGGTGACGCTTGGAAGGCACAGCCTCGTTACAACTGGACTCCAGTTGCGGCTGGCAAGGGTCTTGGTTTCACATCACCAGCACTGTCGTCCAACAAGGTTCTTATCGGGCCTGCAAGCGTGGACTTGTTCCTCAAGTCGTCGGCTGTAAACACTGACCTTCAGGCAACTATCTCCGAGGTTCGTCCTGACGGCAAGGAGACCTACATCCAGACGGGCTGGTTGCGTGCTTCACACCGCAAGGTGCTTGCCTCCAAGTCAACTCCGCTGGATCCGTTCCAGACGTTCCTTCAGAAGGACGCCTCGAACCTGCCAAGTGGCGTTTACAGCCTGACGAGGATCCAGATCCCGGCCTTTAGCCACGCCTTCCGCGCAGGCTCAAAGATCCGGATCACGATCACAGCTCCAGGCGGCGACCGTCCAAGCTGGACCTTCCAGACGATCTCCAATGGCGAGACCAACACCCTTTCACTGGGTGGAGCCAAGCCGTCGTCGGTCAACCTTCCGTTCATTTCGGGTGCAGCCATCCCA
>CAZZKI010000003.1:0-21816 GCA_964654785.1 uncultured Solirubrobacteraceae bacterium | reverse complement strand
GATCTCCGCGATGCGGGAGATCCTGTAGAGCTTGGAGCTAGATACGACTCGGAGGGCGCTGACGAGCTTGTCTTCTTGGATGTCACGGCAACCAGCGACCGGCGTTCGACAGCTGTTGAGCTTGCCTCAAAGGTTGCAGCTGAGGTCTTTATCCCATTCACAATCGGTGGCGGAATTCGGTCCGCGGAGGACGCCCAAGGAGTCCTTGATGCAGGCGCAGACAAGGTGTCGGTGAATAGTGCAGCAGTAGCGGACCCTGACCTTATTTCGGATATTGCAGGCCGGTTTGGAAGCCAGTGCGCTGTTCTTGCCATTGACGCGCGGCGTCGTCAAGACGGAAGTGGCTGGGAGGTGTTCACAGCAGGTGGGCGACACGAATCTGGCCGCGAGGCAGTTGATTGGGCCAAACAAGGTGTCGCACTCGGAGCTGGCGAGATCTTGCTGACGAGCATGGACCGTGATGGCACGCAGGATGGTTATGACCTAGATCTGATCAGCGCGGTTAGTGAGGCCGTGAACGTTCCGGTGATTGCTTCTGGTGGTGCCGGGAATGCCTCCGACATGGCTCAGTCATTCGCTGCAGGTGCCGACGCAGCTCTGCTTGCCTCAATCCTTCATGACGGTCATACAACCGTCCCCGCGCTTAAGACCGAACTGATTGAGCTCGGCTGCGATGTGCGACCTCCTGCTGCCTGAGGGCTAGCGCTGAGTTGCCTTCGGCTTGAAGGCGAATAGGTCTCCGTAGCCGACCAGGTACATCGTTGAGCCATCTGTCACAGCTGGGTTGAACGCTCCAGTTCCGATTTTGAAGACGAACCGCCCGGTTCGGGAGTTGAGGGCAACAACTCGCTTGTTCCCGAGGTCAGAAAACCAAACGAGGTTGCCAATAACTACGGAGCCGCCGGAGATCTTTCCGCCAGCATCCCAAGTCCATCGGCTAGCTCCGTTGCGGGCATTCCAAGCGTAAAAAGTTCCGTCGTATGAGCCGCCGTAGACAGTTGGTCCAAGGCCCGGTACGTCCGCTACCGCTGGGCTCGCGTATACGTAGTTTCCTGTCTGGCGGGCCCAAGCAAGGTCGCCGCCGGTTGTAAATGAGTACATGCGGCCATCGGTGCTTCCGAGGAATACCCGACCCCAGGCGACCGCTGCGGTCGAGTAGAAGGTTCCGCTCTGACTCGAACTCCAAGCCTGCTTGCCGGTCCGGACCGAGATTGCCTGAACCGACCCTCCGTAGTCACCAAAGTAAAGGCGCCCGTTGGAGAGGGCCAGAGCTGCCTTGACGGCTCCGGAGGCGGAATAGGTCCAGATTGTGCGACCGGACCTCTTGTCGAGTGAGTAAACAGTGCCGTCTTCGCTTCCGAACAGAAGCATGTTCCCATGAACCAGCGGTGAGGACTCAGCCCTGCTTGGGAGGTTCCGGGACCAGATCTTCCGTCCCGTCGAAGCATCAAGAGCTGAGACATTTCCGTGCCCGGAACCCGGCGCGCTCAAGAGCGTTACTGCGTAGACGCGGCCGTCGCCCACCACGGCAGGGGAGGCAGCGGAGAGCGCTCCAAGGCGGTGCTTCCAGATCTGCTTTCCGGTGACCTTGTTGATCTTGCGCAGGGTGGCCCCGTTGTCCAGCAGGTAGAGCCCGGTTCTGTCGATAACCGGAGGAAACTCGAGGACCTTTTTCCCTCTAAATGACCACAGCCTCCGGTACGGAGGGTTAGGGGCATGGGCTGTCCTGTACCACTTGGTTCGAGCATCGTCGTAGCCGTAGACTGGCCAAGCTGTGTCGATCGGCTCGGGCGGGATTTGAGCTTTAGTTGTGGGCGCAAATGACGCCTTCGGGTTGCTGACATCCCCTGGATCGCGAAGGATCAGTGCTGCGAGGCCAGCGCCTGCTGCCAAGAGAAGAAGCCCGACCAAGGCGATTCGCCGGCGGCGATAGTTGGGAGCGGATCCATTCGGCACTACGCACGATCGTAGCGAGGGGCACAATGGAACCGTGAGCGTTCAAGACCTAATGAATCGGGCCTCGGCAGGGGCAGCGGCCGATCCACGCGTGGCACGCCTACGTGAACTGGTTCAAGGGAGCCCAGTAGAGCTCCATCTTGTCGGAGGAGCTGTGCGTGACTATGCGCTCGGACATATCCCCAAGGAACTGGACTTGGTTGTTGACGGCAACGCCATCGAATTCGTCAAGGGCTTGGAACCCGAGGCACTCACAGTTCATGACAGGTTTCTGACAGCAACGGTCGATCTTGGTTGGGGCGCAGTCGACTTCGCGACAGCGCGTCGAGAATCCTATGAGCACCCCGGGGCCCTGCCGATAGTGGAGCGGGCATCAATCGAGGAGGACCGTAAACGCCGGGACTTCACAATCAACTGCCTCAAGGTTGATCTTCGAAGCCTCAAGCCAATGCCCGACCAGCAGGGCTGGGCTGACCTCGATGCAGGCTTGGTCCGAATCCTCCACGGCTCCAGCTTCACGGATGATCCAACGCGATTGTGGCGTCTGGCTCGCTACATGGGGCGTCTCGGCTTCGACGCGGAGGCGCAAACGAGGCTGGCTGCTGCTGCGGCCATCTCTCGGGGTGCTCTGGGAACGGTGTCTCCGCAGAGGATCGGCCAGGAGCTGATGCGGAGTATCAGCGGCGCCGAGTCAGTAGATCCAGTTAGGAGGTCCCTTGAGATTGGCTTGTTCTCCACTGAGCGCAAAGAGGACGAGGAGATCGTTTCGCTGATGGCCAAACTTGTTGCAGAGGAAGTCGATGGCCTTTCGGTCGAGGAGCTGCGCGTAGTCGCGCTAGCTGGTAGCGGTGCACGCCCACTGGGTCTTCATTGGGATGAGATTGGTTTGCGAGATGACCTTCAGCAGGTCGCAGATGAGGCGTCTCGTCACGAAGAGCTGGCCGCCACCTTAGAGCGGGCAGATCTGGCCTCAGATGTGGACCGAGCATGCATGCGTTGGACGCTGCCAGTCGTAGCCTTAGTTGCGCTCAGATACCCAAATAGCGGCGCCGCATCGTGGATTGAGAACTATTCAAAGTTCAAACTTCCCATCTCGGGAGATGATCTGCTGGCAGCCGGTGTCGCTCAAGGACCTGGGCTTGGGCTTGGGTTGGAGGCGGCCCGGAGGGCGCTGGTAGATGGTGACGCAGTTACAGCGGAAGCCTTGCTTCAAGTTGCTGTCGCCGCGGCGAAGGGAGCACAGTCGTGATCGTTGAACATTCGTTCGGATGGAGGGCTGAGTCCGAATTCGGTGTCGGAGTTTTCGGGCGGGCTTGTCGGGCAGGAGGCGAAAGTTTGAATGTCGCTCTTTCAGTTGTGGGCCGCGACGGGATTTTCGGACAACTTTCGTCGGATGCCGGCCTTGAGCGGGCTGAAGCGATTGTCGGGATGACCCAAGTTCACGGAGACGCGGTTGAGATCGTCGGCCCTGAGGATCATTCAGAACTTCCGGAGGCTGATGCGCTCATAACTTCGGAGCCGGGGGTGGTTCTGACTGGTGTGACGGCTGACTGCGTGCCGTTGATTCTTATGAGCGAGGGTGGGGTTTCCGTCGTGCATGCTGGTTGGCGGGGTCTTGCCAACGGAATAATCGGTAAGGCCGTGAGGGAACTATCGGAGGTGGCTGGGCCTGCTCCTCAGCAAATCAGAGCCTTCGTCGGCCCTTCTGCAGCTGGGTGCTGCTACGAAGTAGGGGATGAAGTGATCGATGCCATCGGATCGACCGCGTCAGTTGCTGGCCAGCTCTTGAGCTCTGCAGATACTGCTATCAGACAGCTCGAGGGAGCGGGCGTGGAGAGAATCGAGTCGGTAGATGTCTGCACGATCTGTGCGGGACAAGAAGTCCTAAACTCATTCCGCCGCGACGGCGATAGCGCTGGAAGACAAGGAGTCCTCGCATGGTTGAACTAGTCAGCTCAGTAGATCCGGCCCGTGTTCGGGCAAATCTTGAGGAGATCAGAGAGCGGATAGCCGCAGCGGTTCCTGACGGGAGTGCCCCCGATTCAGTTGAGGTCGTGGCAGCGACGAAATATGTTCCTGCGGAACTGATGGGCGCGCTCGCCGAAGGTGGAATTTCGGTGGCAGGGGAGAATCGATTTCAGGATCTTCTGGCGAAGCAGGAGATCCACCGGGACCTATTTGAGTGGGACTTCATCGGCGATCTCCAGAGTCGGAAGGCTCCAGCGTTGGTCGGCAAGGTTCGGCTGATCCATTCAGTCGGCTCGTTGAGTGCGCTTGAGAAGCTTGAACGAGCTGATGCCGGCGACCAGGAGGTTCTCGTTCAAGTAAACATCGCAGGGGAGGAATCCAAGAGCGGAGTGAACCCAGCTGATCTTCCTCGATTCGTTGAGTCGGAAGGCTGCAGCGTTGTTGGACTGATGACAATGCCGCCGTTGGCTGCTGACCCTGAACTGAACCGTCGCTGGTTTGCCGCACTCCGCGAGCTTGGGGAGAGTCACGGCTTAGACCGTCTTTCAATGGGAACGAGCCAAGATTTCGAAGTGGCTGTCTCCGAAGGCGCCACGATGGTTCGCCTCGGCTCAGTTCTTTGGAAATAGGCGGTTTCGGGAGGAAAACGCCACTGCACATGGCATGATCATCTAATGGCTCTCAAAGACACCTTCCACAAAACCCTTGTCTATTTCGGACTTGCCGAAGAGCATGACGTTGACGACTGGGATACCGGTGCCCACACCCGTTCCGAATCACGCCAATCTCCTCGTGAGGATCGATCCTCAGTAAGCCGTTTTCCACAGCGCTCGCGGCGCGATGAGATTGACGACATCTTCGGGGACGATGATGCGGGTGATCGCCGTCCTCAGCTGCGTTCGGTAGAGGCAAGGCGCTCCGACCAGCGCGTGCACTTTGTTGCTCCGAAGAGCTTCAACGACGCTCAGGATGTGGGGGACAGGTTCCGAGACGGGGTGCCAGTGATCATCAATCTCCAGGGTGCGGATCACGCACTTGCGATGCGCGTGATTGACTTCGCGAGCGGCCTTGCCTACGGACTTGAGGGCGGCATGAAGCAGATTGCCGACAAGGTTTTCGTCGTAACACCGCGCAACGTTGAGTTCTCCGCTGAGCAGCGGGCTGAACTCATCGAAAAGGGCTTCTTCAACCAGACCTAACGGTCCGGCCAAGCCAGACTGGACAGAGAGTGAGGCTTGGGCTAATAGGAGCGGGTGCGATGGCTAGCGCTCTCGCACGCGGCTGGAACCGTCCCGTGATTGTCTCGGATCCCGCAATCGACCGTTCACAGGCACTCGTTGGCGAGGTGGGCGGCACCGTCGCAGAGAACAATCTCGTAGTCGCTGCCGAGTCGGATGTGGTGGTGCTTTGTCATAAGCCTGCTCAGCTTGCAGAAGTGGCGACCGAAATTGACGGAACTGCCAAGGCAGTCGTCAGCATTCTTGGCTCGGTTTCCCTTTCGGAAATTCGCTCCGCGTACACCCAGACGCCGGCATATCGAGTCCTGCCGAATCTCCCAGTCGAGCTTTCGAGCGGAGTTCTCTGCTGGCCAGTGGAAAATGGCGAGGCGGGGAACCCGTTCCGCGATGTCTTTGCTGAACTGGGCGATTTGGTTGAGCTTCCGGAAGCAGATATCGAGGTGGCAATGACCATGTCGAGCAATGCGCCAGGCTGGATCGCCTACATCGTTGAAGCGTTCGTTGCGGCGGGGGTTGAGAATGGCCTGTCGCACGAGATGGCTTCTAGGTTGGTGACGAACACGCTTAAGGGAACTGCGGACCTACTTGAAGTTCGCGGGGGAGACGCAGAACGGCTTCGCCTTGAAGTCTGTTCACCCGGTGGCTCCACGGAGCGCGGCGTTGCAGCGATGTCCGAGGCTGGCCTTCCTTCTGCCATTCGATCAGCTGTTGAAGCTGTGCTAAATCCTTAGGCATGCACCTTCTAACCATCCGAGTAGAGATCGCCGGCTTCATGTCGGCCCTGATTCTCGTCTACAGCATCTTGGTGGTTGCTTGGGTCGTCAAGTCTTGGGTCGTTGCTTCGGGCGCGCGGATCGGCGGGCTCGCACCGGTGTTCCACTTCCTTGACGCAACTGTTGAGCCTTATGTGAATCTCTTCCGCCGCTTTATCCCGCCGCTGGGGCCAGTTGATCTCTCTCCGCTTGTTGCATTGCTTGTGTTGCAGCTGGGTGGAGGCATTCTCGTCGGCCTCGTCGGGGGATGACATGTCCTCAAGTCGGCAGGCCTGGCTGCGCGTTGTAGGTGTTGCCGCTTCGGTAGTTGCGGCCGATCAGTTGAGCAAGTGGTGGATTCGGTCTGAGTTCTTGGTTGGAGAGCGCCGTGACGGGATTGCTTTCCTCGATTTGGTGAGGGTTGGAAACAAGGGCGTTGCATTCGGCGCGCTCGGAGGGCAGGGATGGCTCGTTCCTCTGCTTACTGTCGCCGCTTCGGCGGCCGTTCTTGCATGGTTTGCAAGGCACGCGGAGGAACCCGGCACTTGGCTCCCAGCTGGCCTTGTTCTCGGAGGCGCCGTCGGGAATTTCTGGGACCGGGTTACCAGGGGCGAGGTGACGGATTTCCTTAAGCTGCCCCACTGGCCGGCATTCAATCTCGCGGATGTCGCAATTACTTGCGGAGTCATTCTGCTCGTTGTTACAGCCGAAATGAACTCACGGCGCAATGGATCTTGAGGTGGACGAAACCCACGCTGGAATGCGCCTTGATGCGTTTCTTGCCCTGCACCATGAGTCTCGGTCAGAAGCAGCGAAGGCCATTTCAGAGGGGCGAGTTCTGCTTGACGGACTGCCGGCAAAGAAATCTCACCTTGTAGAGGCCGGATCGCGTGTGGCTGTAGTTGACCCGCCGGAGCTTGAGCCCGAAACGGACGAGCTCAAGGCGGACATTCCAATCATCTTCCAGGACGAGCACATCTTGATTATCGACAAACCAGCGGGTCTGGTTGTGCACCCGGCGCCGGGGCATCGCACGGGAACGCTTTCGCAGATACTTGCACCGTTGATTGCGGGGGGAGAGGAGGGGCGGCAAGGTGTCGTACACCGGCTGGATCGCGACACGACCGGGCTCCTAATTCTCGCGCGAACTGATGAAGCTCACAGGCGACTGCGAGTAATGATTGATGAGCGGGCTGTTACGCGTGAATACACGGCAGCTGTTTTGGGGCATCCACCAACTGCTGAGGGCACGATCGACGCTCCGATTGGGCGTGACCGCAAGCGCCGGACGAGGGTTTCCACATCTACTGACGTTCCTAGGGAGGCAGTCACTCATTTCTCTGTGGTTGAGACGATGCCGGACCACACGCTCCTCCAGGTTCGACTTGAGACCGGCCGCACTCATCAGATTCGAGCCCACCTCGCTTCGATATCCCTCCGTGTTGTTGGTGATCCAGAGTACGGGCCGTCAGGGCCCGCTCCGCTCGGCCTGTCTAGGCAGTTCTTGCATGCCTCAAGGCTCGCATTTGAGCACCCGATCACTGGGGAGGAAGTCGAGTTTGAATCGCAGCTCCCGAAAGACTTGGCCTCAGTATTGGAAGTTCTCCGCGGCAAGCGGTCTGACTAGCCCGCGCCTACGGGGTTTACTGCGTACACTTGAGGCACCTATAACCGACCCGTTTGGAGGATCGGCTGCGACCCTCCCCGCCAACTTCAGTTCGCGGGGCGCAGTTACGGACCAAACGGCTGCAATTTCAAACTATTTACAAGGGAGTATCACCACTCATGGCCACACCGACTGGCATCAAAGAGCTGCTTGAGGCTGGCGTCCATTTTGGGCACCAAACACGCCGATGGGATCCGCGCATGCGCCGTTACATCCACGGCGAGGCTCAAGGCATCTACATCATTGACCTACTTCAGACCGAGGAACTGCTTGAGAAGGCCCGCTCGTTCGTTTCAGAAACGGCCCGTCGCGGTGGCGTGGTTCTGTTCGTTGGGACGAAGAAGCAGGCCAGTGACGCTGTAAAGAACGCTGCAGAGGCTTGCGATATGCCTTACGTCAATCACCGCTGGCTCGGTGGTCTTCTGACCAACTTTCAAACGATCTCAAGGCGTATCAAGCGACTTCACGATCTTGAGCGCTACGCAGCTGAGGGTCAGCTCTCTCTGCTTCCAACAAAGGAGCGGATGAACGCTGAGGCTGATCTTGCGAAGCTTCAGGCCAACCTGGGTGGAGTGAAGGACATGCCACGTGTTCCAGACGCGATTGTTGTATTCGACCTCAACACCGAGGAGATCGCAGTCAAGGAAGCGAACAGGCTCCGTATTCCTGTGATTGGGCTTGTCGACACAAACTGCGACCCAACTGGTGTCGATTTCGTGATTCCCGGCAATGACGATGCAATGCGCTCGTGCGAGCTGATCGCAAACTCGCTGAGCGAGGTAATCGCTGAATCGCGTGGCCTGTTTAGGGCTGAGCAAGAGAAGGCTCGCGCAGAGGCTGAGGCACGCGCTGCAGCAGAGCGTGAAGAGCGTGAGAAGCGCGAGGCAGAAGAGGCTGCGCGCCGTCTCGCCGTAGAGGAAGAGGCGGCAGCGAAGGCTGCTGCACAGGCAGCCGTGATTGAGGCAGCGGAGGCTGAGAAGGCTCGCGCCGAGGCTGAAGAGGCAGTTCGCGCTGCAGTAGCAGAGCGCGCCGCTGCTGAGGCTGAGGCTCCAGCAGAGGAAGCTCCAGCAGAGGAGGCTCCAGCAGAGGAGGCCCCAGCAGAGGAGGCCCCAGCAGAGGAGGCCCCAGCAGAGGAGGCTCCAGCAGAGGAGGCTCCAGCAGAGGAGGCTTCAGCAGAGGAGTCGTCAACGGATGAGGCTGCCGCACCCGAGGCCGCAGCTGAGGAAGACAAGGAGTAGTCAATGTCAGTTACCGCAGCAGATGTAAAGGTTCTTCGCGAGCGCACCGGCGCTGGAATGCTTGACTGCAAGAAGGCTCTTGAGGAGTCTGGCGGCGACATGGACGCGGCCATCGAGGCTCTTCGCGTGAAGGGACTCGCAAAGGCGGCGAAGCGTGGCGATCGTGAAGCTAGCCAAGGTGTTGTCGCCTCCTACATCCATGCCGGGTCCAGCATTGGCGCACTCGTTGAGGTTGACTGCGAAACCGACTTCGTTGCACGCAATGAGGAGTTCGTCGCATTCGCGAAAGACCTTGCGCTCCACGTCGCAGCTGCCGCTCCCCTCTACGTAAGCGAGGACGAGGTTCCTGAAGAGGACCGCGCAGCGGAACTTCGTGTCGTGCAGGAGCAGGACTCTGACAAGCCAGAGGAGATCCGCGCCAAGATCGCCGAAGGCCGCATTGGAAAGTGGCTCGACGAGGTCTGCCTTTTGAGGCAGGCCCATGTCAATGCCGACCGCTACGAGGGTCGCACAATTGAGGAGCTCAGAGGCGAGCTTTCTTCAAAGACAGGCGAGAATGTCATTATTCGTCGCTTCGCAAGGTTCGCCGTCGGAGGCTGATTCGCAAGTGGGAGACAGCACCTACAAAAGGATCTTGCTGAAGCTCTCAGGGGAGTCTCTGATGGGCGAGCTTGATTACGGGACTGATCCCAAGCGGGTGCTCGCTATAGCTCGTCAGATCGCTGAGGTGCACGCAAAAGGCGTCGAGATCGGGATCGTCGTCGGCGCTGGGAACATCTACCGCGGTCTCGCAGGCGCGGCTGACGGGATGGATAGGGCGACGGCCGACTACATGGGAATGTTGGCAACAGTTCTGAATGCTCTTGCCCTTCAGGATGCCCTCGAGTCGGCTGGTGCTCCAACCCGCGTTCAGTCTGCCATCACAATTAGCGAAGTAGCCGAGCCTTACATTCGCCGTCGGGCTATGCGCCACCTTGAGAAGGGTCGGATTGTTGTCTTCGCAGGCGGAACAGGTAACCCCTTCTTCACGACCGACACCGCGGCCGCTCTTCGTGCAGCTGAGATCAGAGCCGAGGCGGTGCTGATGGCAAAGAATGGAGTCGAGGGTGTCTTCAGCGCGGACCCCGCACTTGACCCTGGTGCCGAATTTATTCCTGAGATCACCCACATGGAGGCAATCGAGCGGCGTTTGAAGGTTATGGATGCGACTGCCCTTTCTCTCTGCCTAGAGAACGGCCTCCCAATCAGGGTCTTCAATATGTCCGAAGACGGTGCGATAGCGCGAGTCGTGGCAGGCGAGTCTGTCGGTACGCTGGTACGCACATGATTGACGATCTCCTTAAAGACGCTCAAGAGCGCATGCATAAGTCGGTTGAAGCCACCCGTTCTGAGTTCAGCTCAGTCCGTACCGGTCGCGCCACGCCAGCGCTCCTTGATCGCGTGATGGTCGATTACTACGGAGCTTCCACACCCCTCAACCAGGTTGCGACGGTTAGCGCTCCGGAAGCCCGTTTGCTTACTGTGTCTCCGTTCGACGCGTCGTCACTAGACGACATCGAGCGCGCCATCGTCGCTGCCGACCTTGGAATTACCCCGGGCAACGACGGCAAGATCATCCGGATCAGCATTCCCGAGCTCACCGAGGAGCGCCGCAAGGAACTCGTTAAGCAGTTGCGCGGGATCGCGGAGGAGGGCCGCATCGCGGTGCGTAACGTCAGGCGTGATGTCATGCATGAGCTGAAGGCACTTAAGGACTCGGGGGAGACGGGCGCGGACGACGAGCACCGTGCAGAGGAAGCGCTTCAGAAGCTCACAGACGCTCAGATTGGCGAGCTGGATGAGAGTCTCACGCGTAAGGAAGCGGAGATCCTCGAGGTTTGAGTCCATCTGGTGCCCGCCGCGCTAAAGCGGTGGCGATCATCACCGATGGGAACGGACGCTGGGCGCAGCAGCGGGGACTGCCGGTTGTCGAAGGGCATCGTGCCGGCGCTGACACTGTGAAGGCCAGGCTCCGTGATTGTGTTGAGTTTGGAGTTGAGCAGCTGACGGTTTATTCATTCTCAACGGAGAATTGGACTCGTTCGCCACGCGAGGTTCGGGGCCTAATGACCATGTTCGCTGAGCGAATCGAGACAGAGACTCCTGAGCTCGCTGCTGAGGGCGTGCGGATGAGGTTCATCGGAGATCGCGACGACCGTCGGGTCCCGAAGAAGCTTGTGGAGCTGATGGCAATGGCTGAGGAGACAACTGCTGGAAATTCGACCATTGATCTCTTTGTAGCTTTCAACTACGGGAGTCGAAACGAAATAGTCCGAGCGGCGGAACGGTACACAAGAGGCGGAGAGGATTCCTTCGGGAAGCTTGTGGGTGACCCTCTCCAGCGAGATCCCGATCTCCTGATCAGAACCAGCGGAGAGCAGCGGATCTCCAACTTCCTTCTTTGGCAATGCGCTTACAGCGAGTTTGTCTTTCATGATGCCCTTTGGCCGGATTTTTCGAAGGATGACTTCCGCTCATGCTTGGATGAGTTCACCGATCGCGAGAGGAGGTTTGGCGGACGATGAGCACTAAGAGCGACCTTGGCAGGAGGATTCTTTTTGCGGTGCCACTCGCGATTCTCGCTGTCTTTCTGGTGGCTTCTGGCGGCTGGATCTTTGCGGTAGGCGTCGCCACAGTCGGGTGTCTTTGTCTGCACGAGTTCTACGAGCTGGTTGCTACTCGGAGGCCGGTCCGAATAGCCGGTTTTGCCGCAGTGGTTGGCTGCATTCTGGCTGCCAAGCTCGGTGGCGCGGAAGCTGTTCTTTTTGCCTCGTGGGTCTCGCTCCCAGTGATCTTCTTCTTCGTTGCAGCGAGGCCAAATCTTGAAGGCGCGACCGACTCCATCTTGGCCACAGGTTTGGGCGTTTGGTGGGTCGCAGTAGGCCTTGCACACGCTGTTCTTCTCAGGGATCTCACTCACGGAGGCGGGATCGTTATTGACGCTCTCGTAGCGACCTTCGCGGGGGACACCGGGGCTTACTTCGGTGGGCGCTCCTTTGGAACGAAGCCGCTTGCCGCCAGGATCAGCCCGCGCAAGACGGTGGAAGGTCTCGCCGCTGGAGCCGCGGCGACGCTGTTAGCGGTCTTCGTTGCAAGCCTTTACCAAGATTGGCTTGCTCTAGGAACGGCACTCTTGATAGGTGTCGTCGTGGCGATTCTTGGACCGGCGGGCGATCTCTTCGAGTCGCTCATTAAGCGTGATGCAGGGGCAAAGGACGCAGCAACTACGCTTGGACCGCACGGTGGTCTTCTGGACAGGCTCGACGGTGTCCTGTTCTCCATAGTTGGCGTCTACTGGGTATGGCATCTCCTCGGCTAGTTGGGGCGGGCCTGGGAAGACTTGAAGATGCGTAGGCTCGTGATCGCCGGAGTGACCGGCTCCATTGGGCAGCAGGCTCTTGATTCCCTCGCAAGCATTGGAGACCTCGAGGTCATTGCGGTTGGGGCAGGATCGAAGGTCGAAGAAGCGTTGGCCGCAGCGCAGCGGTGCGGGTCCCAGATCTGCACTGTTGAGACCGAGCCCTCTGACCGTCCGGACCAGGCAGGTGTGGATCTTCGGGTTGGGACGGGTTCAATGGCAGCAGCGATACGTGAGCTCCAGCCTGACGTCGTGCTGAATGCGGTTGTTGGCTTCGCTGGAGTTGACGTCACTCGCGCTGCGATTGAAGTTGGAGCAGAGTTAGCGCTGGCAAACAAGGAGTCTCTCGTCGCGGGCGGCTCCGTGGTTACTCAGGCCGCTGCCGCAGCAGGTATCCGCATCATCCCGGTTGATTCAGCACACGCTGCACTCGCACAACTCTTGGAAGGGGAAGCTGCTGAGGAGGTTGAGTCGATCACGCTGACTGCCTCCGGCGGACCGTTTAGGGGGAAGACCTCAGAGTCTCTGGCCGGCGTTTCGGTTGAGGATGCCCTAAGGCATCCAACATGGGCGATGGGCGGGAAGATCACCATCGATTCAGCGACTCTGATGAACAAGGGACTGGAAGTAATAGAGGCTGAGCGGCTCTTCGGATTCACTTACGACCAGATCTCGGTGGTTGTTCATCCGCAGTCCATAGTCCACGCTCTAGTTAGCTTCAGAGATGGCATCCAGACTGGGCATCTGGGGATTCCGGACATGAGATCGCCGATCGCCTGGGCATTGGCCGGCGGATCGAGACCGCCAATGAACCTTCAGAGGCTTGATCTCGCCTCAGTCGGTTCTCTCGATTTTGAAGCACCTGACCTTTCAACGTTTAGGTCTTTGAGATTGGCCTACGACGCTGGGCGCGCTGGTGGAGGCTCTCCCGCTGTGTTGAATGCTGCGAATGAGGTGGCTGTCGAGTCTTTCCTCGCCGGAAGAATCCAGTTCGTTGATATCGCCGACGTCGTTGAGGGCGCGCTCAACGAGTGTGGTGCATTACGGCTCGCAGGTTGGGATGACGTAACCGCTGCGGACGAAATTGGAAGATCAACAGCCGAGCGGCTTGTAGCTTCTAAGCTGATCCAATGAGTTGGTTCCTCACCATCATTGGCATCGCAGCATTGATTGTCATCCACGAAGGCGGTCACGCTCTGGCGGCAAGGTCAATGGGGATGAAGGTTGACCGTTTCTCTCTCTTCTTTCCACCGATAATTCTCAAGCGAAGGATCGGTGAAACTGAGTTTGCCCTTGGGTCGATCCCTCTCGGCGGGTATGTGAAGATTGCTGGTCAGGCTCCAACCGAGGACGTCGCCGAAGCAGACCTTCCGAGGTCTTACGCGTCCAAGCCGGTCTGGCGGCGCGCTGTCGTCATTGCGGCAGGGCCGGCAGCCAATCTCTTGGCGTGTCTCGTCCTGGTTACCGCCCTCCTGATGATCGAAGGAAGACAGGAGGTATCTCCGACTGTCTCTCCTGAGGGACTGTCCGCGCCAGCAAAAGGTCTTCTCCTGCCTGGCGACCGGATTGTCTCCGTCGACGGACGGAAGGGAGGTCCGGAGGCATTCGTCACGGCCACTCGCTCGCACCGGTGTTCTGGTCAGCCAAGGCAGGGTTGTAAAGCTGTAAAGCCAGCTCGAGTTGTGATCGAACGGGGCGGGGAAGAGATGACCCTCGTGATCGCTCCTGTCTACGACCAGAAGGTTGGAGCGATGCGCATTGGCTTCAGCTTCGACATCGAAAAGCAGCCGATTGGATTCATTGAGGCGGCGAGAGCCTCAGTTTCCGCATCGGCAAAGGTCACTGAGGCAACCGTCAAAGCGATCACTGGCATTGCCGATTCGTCCCAGCGGAAGCAGCTTGGAGGAATTGTGGGGGGTGTGGCTGTAACCGAGCAGGCCTTTTCTGAGGATCTGACCAATGCGCTGGAGCTTCTCGCCTTCATTTCGCTTTCGATCGCGATCGTCAACTTGATGCCCTTGCTTCCACTTGACGGCGGACACTTGCTTTGGCTGCTCATCGAGAAGCTCCGCGGGCGCCCTGCGAGTCAGGAGACTCTGGAACGTGCCGCGATGGTTGGGTTTGCCCTTGTCGCAATACTGTTTGTTATTGGTCTGTCCAACGATGTCGGCAGACTCGCTTCAGGTGGCTTTTCAAAGCCGCAATAGGAACTTCGAAAAGGGGTCAGAATGGGAGCAGCAGCGGAGAGTTCAACAATGGCAATGGCTGTCCGCGAGACCGCGGCAAATCATCGGGATATTGTCGCAGTTCGGACCTCCGATGATTCCATTTCGTTCACTTGGTCTGAGCTGCTCGCTGAGATTGACCTGCTGAGCGGTGGGTTGCGAAAGCTAGGAGTAAAACGGGGCAGCACTGTCGCCCTGATGATGGGCAACCGTCCTGAGTTCCACATCGCAGACCTTGCAGTCGTGACCGCGGGAGGTGCTCCATTCTCGATCTACCAGACCTACACGGCTGAGCAGGCTGCCTACGTGATCGAGGACGCAGGCGCCGAGATAGCGATTGTGTCTGAGGAGTTCCTGGACGTGGTTAGAGCTTCAGCGAGGCTAGTACCTATCCTGCAGACAATCATCGCGGTGGACGGTCAAAGCGGGGAGGGGCTGTTGGCGTGGAACGACGTGAGGGGTTCAAACCCTGACTTTGATGCTGCCGCTGCGGCGTCTGAGGTGGAGGAGGAAGACCTTCTCACTCTCATCTACACGTCGGGAACTACCGGTCCTCCAAAGGGCGTCGAGCTGACCAACGCAAATCTCGTGCCTGTCGTTCGAGCGGTAGCTGACCTCGTACATCTGGAGCCCGGTGACCGTCTGATCAGTTGGCTTCCTGCTGCGCATATCGCCGAACGAGATGCTCACCACTACATTCCGATCGTCTACGGAGCATCAATTACCTGCTGTCCGAATCCTCGAGAGATCGTGCAGTTCCTGCCTCAGGTTCGTCCAAATTGGTTCTTTGCTGTGCCAAGGATTTGGGAGAAGCTGAAGGCCGGGCTCGAGGCCATGCTCGCAGGACAGCCTGAGGAGCAGGCCGGGCCAATCAGGGCTGCTCTGGACGACTCGATCGCCGCTGTACGGCTGAAGCAAGCCGGCGAGGAGGTTCCAGCCGATCTGGCTGAGCGTGTTGCCAAGGCAGATGAAGAGATCTTCTCGAATCTGCGCGTGATGCTCGGGCTTGATCAGGTGAGGACAGTGGGAGTCGGAGCAGCTCCCACTCCAGTCGAGGTCATCGAGTTCTTCCATGCCATAGGAATCGAGCTGGCTGAGCTGTGGGGAATGTCTGAAACCTGCGGGTACGGAACTCTCAACACCGCGGGAAAAGTTCGGATCGGTACAGTCGGCCCGCCTTCACCGGGCGCTGAGATTGTTCTAGCCGAGGATGGAGAAGTACTCATTCGCGGAGCTTGCGTGATGAAGGGGTATCGGAACAAGCCGGAAGCAACTGCTGAGGCGATTGATGCCGATGGTTGGCTTCACACAGGCGACATCGGTCAATTCGACGAGGCGGGGTACCTCAAGATCGTTGACCGAAAAAAGGAAATCATCATTAATGCGGCTGGGAAGAACATGTCCCCAGCGAACATCGAGGCGACTGTGAAGTCCTCTACCCCGCTGATTGGCATGGCCTGTGTCATTGGAGACGCGAAGCCCTATAACACTGCGCTCCTTACTCTCGACCCTGATATGGCAGCCGCATGGGCAGGTGCGCGAGGGCTCGACGGCAGTGATCTCGCTGCCCTCTCGGCCAATGAAGAGCTTCTTAGTGAGATCAACAAGGCCTTGGATGAGGCCAACTCGAAGCTCGCAAGGGTTGAGCAGATCAAGAAGTTCAAGCTTCTCCCAGTGGATTGGCCTCCAGGCGGCGACGAATTGACTCCGACGATGAAGCTGAAGCGGAAGCCCATCGCGGCCAAGTACGAAGCCGAAATTGCAGCGCTCTACGAATAGCTCGTCTGAACGCGTCGAAGCTCACCTTCGTAGACTCAAGAGATGGCTTCGAAACGGCAAATAGATGTAGGCGGAGTGCTGATCGGTGGGGGAGCCCCTGTCGCCGTCCAGACAATGACGAAAACAGAGACGGCGAATCTAGACGAAACGATGGCTCAGATTCGGCGCGTCGCAGAGGCGGGTGCCGATCTAGTTCGTTGCGCGGTCCCACGGGACGAAGATGTTGAGGCTCTGCGGACGATCGTTAAGGAGTCGCCGATTCCTGTCATCGCTGACATTCACTTCAACCACACTCTGGCGTTGAAGGCTCTTGACGCTGGCGCCCACTGTGTCCGCATCAATCCCGGCAACATTGGTGGGCGCGAGAAGGTAGCCGAAGTGACCGCCAAGGCCAAGGAGATGGGCACGCCAATTCGGATTGGCGTTAACTCAGGTTCACTTCCAAAGCATCTTCATGAGCTCGAGAAGTCCGATCCCGTAGAGGCACTGGTGACCGCCGCGGTTGAGTTCACGGATCTGATGGAGGGGCTTGACTTTGAGAACTTCAAGGTGTCGATTAAGTCGACCAACGTCCCGAACACGATTGCTGCGAATCGGCTTCTATCTGAGCGGATCGATTTCCCTCTTCATCTGGGGATAACTGAAGCTGGCACGAAGTGGTCAGGCTCATTGAAGAGCTGCGTGGGTCTCGGAACCCTGCTTGCTGACAACATCGGGGACACGATCCGGATCAGCCTCTCGACATTTCATGCAGAGGAAGAGGTAAAGGTTGGCTGGGAGATTCTGAAGGCTCTAAAGCTTCGCGAAAAAGGCCCGGTACTAATCGCGTGTCCCACCTGTGGGCGTCTGCAGTTCGATATGGACAGTGTTGTCGCCGAGATCGAGCAGAGGCTCGAGCGTTATCCGGATCCAATTGAGGTAGCGGTACTAGGCTGCGCGGTTAACGGCATCGGTGAGGCCAGTAATGCGGATTTCGGAATTACCGGCGCCAAGAACGAAGGCCTCATCTTCTCGAAGGGCAAAGCCTTGAGGAAGGTGCCAACCGAGAGGTTGGTGGACGAACTGTTCATCGAGATCGACAAGTACACAACTGCCCGTGAGGTTGAAATTGACCAGGCTGCATCAGCCGAAGGCGCAGAGTGGCTTGCCCAGATAGAGGCCGAGAACGCAGGGGATCTGACTCCAGAGAAGCTCGCGGCGATGGAGGCAGCTCAGGCGGCTCTCGAGAGTGAGTCTGCCGGCGAGCCGCTGGTGGACGAGTCGAGCTCGCCCACCGCGGGCCGACGATTTAGCCGCTAGCTAGGAAGCTGCGCTGTAGCGCGCAGCTACGCGGTCCCAGTCAACAACGTTCCAGATCGCACTCAAATAGTCCGGACGTCGGTTCTGGTACTTGAGGTAGTAAGCGTGCTCCCAGACGTCGATGCCAAGAAGCGGGGTTTGCCCGTCTGAAAGCGGACTGTCTTGGTTGGCTGTGCTTACAACGGCAAGGCCTGAGCCGTCGTGGACCAGCCACGACCATCCGGAGCCGAAGCGAGCGACGCCTGCGTCGTTGATGGCGGTGCGAAGCGCGTCGGCAGAACCGAATGCCGCATCGATTGCCGAACCTAGATCACCTGACGGGTCGCCGCCGCCATTTGGAGAGAGCGTCTCCCAGAAAAGGACATGGTTGTGATGCCCGCCTGCGTTATTGCGGACTGGACCACGGATCTCCTCAGGAACGTCCCCCAGTCGACGCAAGACGTCTTCGACTGGCAGGTCTGCAAACTCGGTTCCCTCGAGCGCTGCGTTTGCTTTGTCCACGTAGGCCTGGTGATGCTTGTCGTGGTGAATCTCCATAGTCGCCGCGTCAATGTGTGGCTCAAGTGCGTCGAACGAATACTCAAGTGCTGGCACTTCGTATGGCATTTGGTCTCCTGTTGTTGGTTCACGTCGCCTTGGAAAGAGGCGTTGGGGTGACTTTAGGGGATGGGCCCGCCCCTCGGCCGGATAATGTCACCGCCGTGGACCGCCTAAGCAGCTATCTCCTTCCAACCGAACGCGAAGCCCCGGCCGATGCCGAAGCGCTTTCGCATCAGCTGATGGTTCGTGCTGGCTTGATTCGACAGTTAGGTGCAGGGTTTTGGAGTTGGATGCCAGCAGGTTGGCGTGTACATCAGCGAGTGACTTCAATCATTCGGGAAGAGATGGAGGCAATTGGCGCACTAGAGATGCTCATGCCCGTCCTCATGCCTGCTGAGCCTTGGCAGAAGACAGGGCGCATTGGGATCCAAGAGCTGTTCAAGGTCAAAGATCGGCGTGACGCTGAACTTGTTCTAGCGATGACTCACGAGGAGGCAGTTACCACCCACGTGGCGCAACTTGTTCGCTCCTACCGCGATCTTCCGCTCATCCTGTGGCACATGCAGACTAAGGAGCGAGATGAACCGAGGCCACGCGCAGGCGTTCTTCGCACTCGAGAATTCATCATGAAGGACGCCTATTCGTTTGATCGTGATGAGGCAGGGCTAGAGGTCTCTTACGCTAAGAACATTGTTGCCTACGACAAGATCTTCGATCGCTGCGGAATCGAGTGGTACCGGGTTGAATCCGATGTCGGAATGATGGGCGGGTCGGGTGCGCACGAATACATGGCACCTTGCGCCGCGGGCGAGAATGAGGTTGCGCTAGCCCCTGGTTATGCAGCGAATGTGGAAGTTGCCTCTGCCGAAGCCCAACATGTGGATTTGCCTTCAGGCTCAACTACCTGGGTTGAAGTAGCCACGCCCGGCCTGACGACGATTGAGGAGGTGTCGTCCCAGCTCGGGGTTCCGACGGCTGGACTGCTCAAGGCATGGCCGGCGATTGTTGGGGACGAGCTCCAGTTGATACTTGTTCGCGGGGATCATCGAGTCAACGAGATCAAGTTGGGTAATGCCCTTGGAGCTTCCGTCCGACAGGCGCATCCAGAGGAGTTTGAAGCCGTAATTGGACCTGCTGGTTTCATCGGGCCTGTCGAGGCAGGCGTCCCGATCGTTCTTGACTCCGCAGTCGCTCATGACCGGGACTACATCGTTGGCGGTAACCGCCCTGATCTTCATCTCAAAGACGTAAACCCTGCAAGGGATTTCAACTTCACGGTTGCCGATGTTCGTTCAGTTGAGGCTGGCGACTTGGTCGACGGGAGCCCGATAACGATCGAACCTGCCATTGAAGTGGGGAATATTTTCAAGCTCGGTACGCGCTATTCCGAGGCGTTAGGCGCGACGTATCTTGATGAAAATGGCAAGCAACAGCCGATCATCATGGGCTCATACGGCATCGGACCGGCCCGGATCGCTGCAGCTGCTGTTGAGCAGAGGGCCGACGAGCATGGAATTGAATGGCCGCCAGCCATCGCGCCCTGGGATGTCGAAGTCGTTGCGCTTGGAAAGCCTGACTCAGACGAGCTAGTCAAGGCAGAGGCGCTTTCAAAAGCCCTCGAAGCTGAAGGAATTGCGGTTCTGCTCGATGACAGGGATGCCTCCCCAGGAGAAAAGTTCGCCGACGCTGACCTACTAGGAGTCCCGCTGCGCCTCACGGTAGGACGGAAGGGGTTGGAGCGCGGCGTTATCGAAGCTCGTCGCCGAAACGGCGAACAGTCGGAGCTTTCAGTCGAGGACGCGGCTCTCTCCGCAGCGCGACTCCTTGAGGAGGACTCCTGAGTAACTCCGGAATTGGTTGGAAGCGCCTTATCGGAGCTGACAGGTCCGGCCCGCCACCCCCTGAGACTTTGGCGGGAGCGCCTTGGAACCCATGGACGATTCCCAACGCCATCGCTGCTCTGCGAATCATCGGGATTCCGGTTTTTCTCTACTTAGTGCTGTCAACTGGGAATGGTCACAGCGTCCCAGCAGCGGTCGTCTACGGCGTGATTGGTTGGAGTGACTACTTTGACGGCTTCATAGCTCGCCTCACGGGGCAGTACAGCCGACTTGGCGCCTTGATGGATCCGATCGCGGACCGAGGACTTGCGCTAGCTGGAATGTTTGTCTCTTGGAGGTTTGAGCTCCTTCCACGCTGGGCTGTTGCTCTGGTGCTCGCTCGAGAGGCGCTGATGCTCATCGTGGGTCAATGGACGCTTCGTAAAGGGGTTGAGCTGAGGATTAACTGGGCGGGCCGGCTCGGCGTTGCTCCGATTCTCGCCGCGCCTTTCTGGGCCATGGTTCAGGTTCAGTGGTTGGCCCTCACGTTCCTTTACTCCGGAATGGTTTTGAGCTTCTACGCGACATTTCTTTACGCGCGTGACGCGCGACGTCAGCTAGCTGCCAAATAGCGGATCTGCACACCCTCTACCTTGGGTTGATGCTTACTCAACTCCACGGGTAGAATCCAAATTCATGGCTTCTCACTGCCCAGAGTGCGGTACCTCCGTAAGCGAAGGTTCAAATTATTGCCCGCGTTGCGGGGCTTTCATTGGTGCTGAGTCGTCATCCGCCACAGGCTCCTGGAAGGCGGGTGAGACAGGTGAACTCCAAGCTGTGGGCCATCCATCTGAGGATGCTGACGCCTCGTTCCTTGTTATCCGTTCTGGTGGCGGCAGGGCCGGAGAGAGCTTTGTTCTGGAAGGTGACCGGCAGACAATTGGCAGGCGCCCAGACAGCTCAGTTTTCTTGGACGACATCACAGTCTCTAGAGACCATGCGGTGCTGGTCCATCGAGGAGGCGAGTGGTGGATTGACGACTGTGGTTCGCTCAACGGTACGTATGTAAATCGGGAGCGCATCGACAGCACAAAGCTTGCTGATGGCGACGAGGTCCAGGTCGGCAAGTACAGATTGGCCTTCCTCCACAGATGAGCACACCCGAAGGCCACACAGAGCAGGGGGCGGCTGCTTCCGGCGGGCGAACAATTGGTTCCGTCTGCGAAATGCTCTCAAAGGAATTTCCGGATCTAACAATTTCGAAGATCCGCTACTTGGAGGATCGTGGACTGCTGACTCCACGTAGAACCCCTGGCGGATATCGGGTCTACGGCCGTTCCGAGGTGGATCGGCTTCGAACGATCCTTCGTCTCCAGCGTGACGAGTTTCTTCCGCTCAAAGTGATCCGGCAGGAGTTGGCCAGCGGGAGGGCAGTTGAGCCAACACCTGCACCGTCGTCAGGAAAGAACCCGAAGCGGCGTTCGGCCACGGCCGTTGCCAAGACTGGAGTGTGGAGCTCACTGGAAGATGTTGTTCTTGAGACTGGTGTTGAGGCGTCTCTAATCAGCGAGCTGCAGGAATACGGCGTTATCAAGGGTGAAAGCCGTGAAGGGCAACTTGGCTTCGACGACACTGAAGTTGAAATCATCAAAGCTGTCGGTGAACTTGCGAGGTATGGGGTGGCCGGTAGAAACCTGCGCGTGTTCAGGAGCTCGGCCGACCGCGAAGCTGCTCTACTGCAGCAAATTCTCGCTCCCTCGTTGCGCTCGAATAATCCAGAGCGCCGGGCCGAGGCGGTTGAAGCCCTGGAAAACCTTGCTTCCGTCACGAGTTACCTTGGGCATCTGCTGCTCATCAGGGACTTGAGGCGCATTACCGGGACTCGCTGAAGTGCCGTCCACGACGGTCACGGTTGACCTCCCAGTTGACCCGGCCAAG
>CAZZKI010000002.1:15191-22966 GCA_964654785.1 uncultured Solirubrobacteraceae bacterium | reverse complement strand
AAGAGCGTTGGCAGCTAGCTGGACATCACGGTGGAGGTCAGCGTAGGTGACGGTGCGGGTTGAGTTGTCCTCACCATGCCAGTGGAAGGCGACGCGGTCACCGAGGCCAGCTTCTACATGGCGGTCAAGGCACTGGTGCGAAGCGTTGAGCTTGCCTCCTTGGAACCAGCGGTAGAACGGCGGGTTGGAGTCATCAAGCGCCGTCGTCCACGGCTCATTCCAATCCAAAGCTCGGGCCTGTTCTTCCCAGAACCCGACTGGGTCGGCCTCTGCTGCATCCCAGACTGAGGTGTCGGAGATAAGGGCAGAAGCCTTGAATTCAGCTGACGGAGAGAAGGCAGCGCCCTCTTCAAGCAGCCGTTCAAGCTCTGCTTCAAGCGCTTCGCCGGTGAGTTTGTCTCCCGCCATGCGCTCGGAAGCTTACAGCCGCTAGGCGGACTCGCCGTTCTTCTTCTCAGCCGCAGCTGCGCGAAGCTCCGCAGCGGTAGGCCAAGGGCGCGCCTCGCCAGATGCCCACGCGGGCAGCGGAGAGCCTGGCCAGCGCCCCGCAATCACGGCGCCGGAGCAAACAAGCCACGCGAGCTGAACAACTGGAAGCGGGGTAATCCGGAAGACCATCAGGCCACCAGCGAGGATTCCGGTGTAGCCAAGTGCCCGAGTCAGAAGGCCGACTCGCATCGCGTTCAGTGACGACATCAGAATTGAGAAGGCCAGCGCAAACGAGCCGAGCAGACCAGCTGCTGAGAACGGGAGGAACATCTTCCACTTGAGAAGATGGTCTGCCTCTGAGTAGCTGAGGCCTGTCTTGTCGCTGAACTGCTTGGAAGTAGCGACTGCGAGGACTGCCAACCCGACCGAGCTGACTGCCATCAGAACGCCGCCAGCAATTACCAGAGCAGGGACGATCCGCGGGATCGGCGCCTGGCGGTTCTGGGCTGCCCTGACAAGGAAGGTCACGGGAGGCACAAGGAGGAGGTAGCCCATCGCTGCGACAACTCCGCCGCCGATTGTGGCGCCCGGGTGGTCACGCCAGTACAGGAGGTCAGCTATCTGGTTGGTGCTTGGGAATCGCAGTGGCGGCGAGTTACCAACGCCCACCAAGAGGGCCCCGAAGAAGATCAATGCGCCCGAAAGAACGAACAGTCCGGCGATGCGGTTGCGGAATTGGTCCTCTGCCGCAACAACGTCAGCTCCACTGATTGGCGCTGATTCCTTGCTGATCTCTTTTCCTTCTGTGGCCATCGGGGATGAACCTTACCCGCCTACCGGCTACCCTGAAGGGACATGGACGGCGCAGAAGGCTTTGGATTCCCATTCGGTGGCGACCCGGACGAGCTCCGGCGTCAGCTCGGCGACATGTTCGAACAGATGCAGGGTTCCCAGAAGCTCGCTTGGGCAGACAATGCCATCCAACTCGCAGTCAACATGACTGTCGCTGCCATCAACCGCGTCAATGTTCAGGGCAACGCTGCTGAACAGGCTGAGCAGATCCGCTCAACCATGGCGACTGTGTTCCCTGAGGCTGTCGCGCTTGTCCGCGAAGCCCGCATGGGCCTCCAGTAACCGGCTTCTGACTAATCGCCTTCGCCCGAGGCGGCCCGGTGTTCTTGCCCTGCCCTGCGGACCTCGCCGAAGGAGCGGAAGCCAAAGATGAAGATCAGCGCGCCAAGGCCGAGCAGGAAGCTGAACGTTGCGATCGCAAGCTGCTGGCCGACGGAATAGGCGGCCACAACAGTCGTCGCTGCCACGCCTGCGAAGACTTTGACAATCAAGGCCTGCTGGACTCCAGCGCCACCCGGGGTGAACGGCACAGCTGTTGCGATCGCAGAGCAAGCCATCATCAGCATCGTGTTCTGAACTGTCGCGCCGACTTGGAACGCCTCAAGCATGAACCAGAAGGTGCCCGCCTTCGCAAACCAAGCCACGAGCTGAACCAGCCAGACCTGACGCATGTAGGTCGGGAAGTCAAAAAGGACGCTGATGCCCTGCTTGGCCTTCTGCCAAAACGCCTTCACGCGGACCGACAGAAACGCGAAGATCACCAACACCAAGATCACAGCTGCCGTGATGATGAACAGCAGCCTGTTTGGGTTGGCAGCAAGCCATGTCAGGTCGGAGCCATCAAGAGTCGCGAACTCTGGGACTGATGGCATAACGCCTTGTGTGGAAGCCCAAATCAACACTGGCACTGCCATGGTGAAGTCGAAAACCCCTTCGACGAGGAATGAGGAGGCAACTGTCGGGTAACTGGCGCCTCTGATCGAGCTGTGAACGAGGAACAGCTTGACGACATCACCACCGCGCGCGGGGACGACATTGTTGAACCCGAACGCTGCGACATAAGCCCCCCAGATCCGTCGCCATTGGAACTCAGTGTTTGGGTAAGCGACTCGAAGGGTGTTGAAGTAAGCGCGCGAGCGAATTGTCAGGTTTAGCGCCCAAAGGCCAAGGGCAATCGCAAGCGGAAGTGGCTTGACTGATGCAAGGTCACCGAAGAAGTGGCCTAGCGAGTCCCAGAAGGATGTGGCGATTACAAGGTTTGGCACGGGGCTTGAAGGGTACGCTCCCACATCGGATGGCTGAATTGGATGTGGCAAAGACAGGTTTCTGGTCCCGCGTGTTCGCGCGGTACTACGACAGGGTCCTCAAAGTCAGTGAAGAGGCTGGCCTGTCGGACATCCGAGCGGGCGTCTTGGCCAACGCCAGTGGCCGGGTTCTGGAGCTCGGGGCTGGCACCGGGCTCAACCTCATCCACTACCCCGATGCAGTTGAGGCCCTCGTACTTACCGAGCCGGACCCAAACATGCTCAAGAAACTCCGACGCAAGGTCGCGGTGCTAAACCAGAACCGATTCATTGAGGTAACTAGCGCTGACGCAGGGAACCTCCCCTTCCCAGACGACTCCTTTGACACTGTCGTCTGCACGCTCGTCCTTTGCACAGTTCCTGACCCGGTCGCGACAATCTCAGAAGCGCACCGAGTGCTCAAGCCAGGCGGCCAGTTCCTCTTTGTGGAGCATGTGCTGGGCGAGGGCGCAGTAGCTGCCCGGCAGAAAGCGATTGCCGGCCCGTGGGAGCGAATCGCTTGCGGATGCCGCTGTGACAGGCCTACCCACGACACGCTCGAAGCCTCCCCGCTTGAAATCGTTGAGTTGACGCACGGCAGAATGCCCAAGGCAACCAAGTTCCTCAAGCCACTGATTCATGGCCGCGCTGCAAAGCCGGCCTCTGAAGTGGGATCCTCCTCGTAATGAACCGTGACAAGGCAATTGAGTATCTGACTCCTCGCGCCCATTCATTCGGGCTGCCTCTGCTGATCACGATTCTCTGTGTCGCATGGGAGGTTGCTGCTCCAGAAGGTTCGATTTCGCGAGCGATCACCATCTTTCTATTCGCTGGAGCCCTTGCCCTAACTCTCCATGCCGCCGAAACTGTGAAGAGAAGGCGGCGACTGGCTGGTGTAGTCATCTTCCTCGCGCTCGTCTTGATGACCTACGGCAACTCGATCAAGGACGGGCACACCCTTCGTGGCATTGGCGAGCTCTTGATCGCTATTCCCGTCCTGACCGCTGCCTACAAGGTGATCCAATGGATTGGACGTCAGCCGGTCATTAACGGGCAATCAGTCCTTGGTGGAGTCCTCGTCTACATGCTCGTCGGTTTGATGTTCGCGCAGGTCTACGGAGCAATCATTGACTTGACCCCAACCAAGGACTTCTTCTGCGGATTGCAGGACTCCCAGGTGAGCCAGTCTGA
Source organism: uncultured Solirubrobacteraceae bacterium (assembly GCA_964654785.1). Classification (GTDB taxonomy): domain Bacteria; phylum Actinomycetota; class Thermoleophilia; order Solirubrobacterales; family Solirubrobacteraceae; genus WLNJ01. Next base: position 19,211 of record CAZZKI010000002.1, on the reverse strand, counting down.
CCGCGTCTACTTCTCCTTCAGCACGATCACCACGACCGGGTTCGGTGACTTTGTTTCCTGCACTAGGTTCGGCCACGCCTTGTCGATGAGTGAGGCAGTGTTCGGGCAGGTCTACCTCGTCACCATCATCGCGCTGCTTGTCGGAAACCTCGGCCGCCGCCGCAACGTTGGACGCGGGGACGACGAGGACGCAGTTGACGAGATTGCAGACCTCTCGGCCTAGATCAGGCAGGTACTAGAACTTCGCCGCCACGGGCTGGCGAAGAAGTGATGAAGCGAGATACCACCTTCTCCTCTTCACCAACTGGCTCAAGGTGGGCACTGCGGGCAACTGCACGCAGCACGACGTCCATCTCAGCCATCGCGAAAGAGAAGCCGATGCAGCGCCTCACGCCACCGCCAAATGGAATCCAGGTGTAGGTACCTGGCTTGGTGTCAAGCCAGCGCTCCGGCTTGAACGCAGTCGCATCGGGGTAAATGTCCTCGCGGAGGTGGACCAGCTTGATGCATGGAGCTAGGAACTCACCGGGCTCGAATTTGTAACCCGCAATCTCAATTGGCTCACCAACTCGACGCACAACAAAATCAAGTACTGGTCGAAGACGCAGAGCTTCCTTGGCTACCGCGTCGGACCATTCGGTTTCGTCAGTTCGTGACTCATCCTCAAGGCGCTTCAGGCCCTCTGGGTCACGAGTGAGGCGCTCAAACGCCCACGAAAGTGCGGTTGAAGTCGTCTCATGGCCAGCCACGATCAGAGTGACGATCTCATCGCGGACCTCAGCATCTGTCATGCCTCGCCCATCCTCGTCGGTTGCGAGCAGCAGCATTGAGAGGATGTCATCGCGCTCTTCAAGATCTTTCGCGAGTCGTCGCTCGGCGATCAGCTTGTAGATCCCTTCGTCAAGCGGCGCAAGTACTGGTTTGAACATCCGCGTGATGATTGGATGCTTAGGGCCAAGCATCCCAGTGGCGACAAGCTTCCACGGCGCTCCGATCCACTCAAGGATGTTTCGAGTGGTGTCACTCAAGAAGTCGTGCTCGGCGCCTGAGGACTCAGTCCCGAGGACAACCTCCATGATCACCTCAAGCGCGATCTCCTGCATCCGGGGACGCAGCGAGAAGGGTTCAGCAACGGGGAATTTCGCAACCTCTAACTCTGCCACGCGTTCCATCGCAGCCTTCTGCGCTGCGAGCTTCTCGCCGTGGAATGAAGGCAACAGCATCCGGCGCTGGCGCATGTGCTCATCACCATCCAACAGAAGGAGCGAGTGCTGGCCCAGCGGGGGCCCAAGAATCTCATTGCCCTCGCCTGCTCGCAGAGCGCTCGCTGGTGCTGTGAAGATCTCCTTGACCGCGTCCGGGTGGGCAAACACGGTCCAAGGGTGCTTCTGGAAGTGAAGACCGAAGACATCGCCAAGCTCGGCGTGAAGATCGGTCAGGAATCCGGGTGTACGGCGGGCGAAGTGCCAGGACTGAGCTGGACGACTCTGGCGTGGCTGGGGCGGTTTAGGTGTAGGCATTAGAGGTATAGCCTGACAGGCTTGGGGCGGCAAACAGCGCCGTCCCGTAAAGCAAGTGGCCCTCAGGAAACTTCCTTGAGAGCTGCCAAGACCTCGTCGTCGTGAGTCTTAGGCGAAACCTTCGGGATCACATGCGCGATCTTGCCATTTGAATCAATGATGAAAGTCGCACGTTGGACGCCCATGTACTTCTTTCCGTACATCGACTTCTCAACCCAAACGCCGTATTTCTCGGAGACTTTGTGGTCCTCATCACCCAGCAGCGTGAAGCCGAGCCCATGCTTCTCGTCGAACTTGAGGATCTTCGCCGGCGCGTCTGGCGAAACACCAAGAACCTTGGCACCAGCCTTCGCGTAAGCCTTCTCGTTGTCACGGATACCACAAGCCTGCGTGGTGCAACCTGGGGTATCAGCCTTCGGGTAGAAGTAGAGAACGACTGGGGAGCCCTTCAGAGACGAGAGCTTGACGCTGTCGCCGTTCTGGTCGGGGAGTGTGAAGTCTGGGGCCTTCTTGCCTACTTCAAGCATGTGGATTTCCTCTCGTGTGCCCTTCGGGTGGGCGGTTCAGTTTCAACGGCTTTACCCAAGTTTTCCGAACAAAACGTCCCTAAAGATCAACGGACCGCAACTTTTTAGATCCGATTGTGTGGATGTTGATCAGAGATTAAGAAAACTCAGGGAAGGTAACGGCATGAAAAACATTCTCCTCATCGCAGACGAAACGACGGACATGAAGGACAGCGTCCTCATCGAGGAAGCCGCAGCCCTTCACCCGGATCAGGTGACAGTACTGATCCCGGGCGAGAGCAACGGCTGGGAGTCGGACAGCAGCGCCGAGGGAACTCGCCGCCGCGACCGACTCGCAACTCTCCTCGCGAGGATCGCCGATCGCACAGGCGCGGCAGTAATGGGCACCGTTGCATCACCCTCACGGGCTGACGACGGCCGCTACCAAGCAGTCGTCGCACCATCTGTCGCTCTCGCTGCGTAAATCAAATCCAGATGAAAGGGACGCCACGCCAAGAGCGTGGCGTTTCCTTGTTCTAGTAGGCGCGGGTCTCGCGCGGCCTGAGCAATGCAGCGAGTTCCCAGTCTGCTCCTGAGCCGCGCACATGAGCCAGCCCACCGGTCCGCATTGGAATCGGGCAGAAGGTCAGGTCGCGAACAACGATGGCTAGGTCTGGCATGTGGCCAACCAAGAGAACTGTCTCCCCGTCGCGCCCTTCCAAGATTGACAGTGCATCCTGAGCACCAAACCCGCCAGCCAAGGGTTCATGGATCTCAAACCCAACCCCTAGCTCAGCTGTGGCCAGCTCAGCAGTTTGCCGCGCCCTCACGCGTGGGCTTGAAAGAACCAAATCTGGCTTGACTCCAGTGGCAGCCAGAGCCTTGCCTGCGGCGGTCGCCTCTTCCCTACCCACCTCGGTCAGGTTCCGGTCAAAGTCGCTCATGCCGGGCGCTGGATCCTCAGCGTCGCCATGGCGCAGTACCCAAAGTTTGATCATCAGTTCATCTCCTCGCCTGAGAGCGTCAGGCTCAGCGACCTTGGCCCACCGTTGTTTCGAAACTCGCAGAGGTGCACCCCTTGCCAAGTGCCAAGCACCGGCCTTCCTTCAGCAATGGGAATGTCAACAGCGAACCCAACGAGTGCTGCTTTGGCATGAGCTGGCATGTCATCCGATCCCTCAAGTGTGTGGGTCCAGTACTCGGCGTTCTCTGGCGCGACCCGGTCCAGCCAAGACTCGAGGTCAGCGCCGACATCTGGGCTTGCGTTCTCGTTCAGCGTCAGGCCGGCGCTTGTGTGAAGGATCTGGACATGGAGAAGGCCAGCAGCCAAGGACGCGATCTCAGGCATAGCCTCAAGTATCGGGCGCGTTACAAGGTGCACTCCGCGCGGCAGCGGCGGCAGCTGGACCGTGCGGGCGACCCAGGGCATCAGGCGCGGAGGATCAGCGCTCGCCAGGCAGCTTCGCCGGGTACATCGTCACTGGCACTGACTGGTCAAGCGCAGTGCGGACGATCCGGTTCTGCTCTTCAGCGTGGGCAACTGGGTAACCCTCGCCCGGGCTGGCGCGCTCTGGGCGGCCGATGTAGCCGAAGGACAGTTCCTGCGGAAGGATGTGAAGCAGGCGCGGTGACATGTGCGCGCGAGCGCCCATGTTCCGTGGCTCTTCCTGCACCCAAACGACCTCGCGGAGGTTCGGGTAGCGCTCAACAAGGGCAAGAATTGACTGCTGCGGGAATGGGTAGAGGAGCTCCACGCGGCCGATCGCAGTCTCAGTTGCTGCCTCGCGATGTGAAGAGCCGGCAAGGTCGTAGTAGATCTTGCCTGAGCAGAGGATCAGGCGTGTGACCTTCTCATCGTCAGTGATGAACGGATCTGCCAGAACTGGCTGGAATGCGCCCTCAGCGAGCTCCTGTGGGTCGCTGACAGCCTGTGGCAGGCGCAGAAGACTCTTGGGTGTCATCACAACCAATGGGCGCAGCTTGGCGATCTTGGC
>CAZZKI010000002.1:1560-15091 GCA_964654785.1 uncultured Solirubrobacteraceae bacterium | reverse complement strand
GCAGAAGACTCTTGGGTGTCATCACAACCAATGGGCGCAGCTTGGCGATCTTGGCTTGACGGCGCAGCAGGTGGAACCACTGGGCTGGCGTCGTCGGGTTGGTGATCCGCATATTTCCTTCAGCTGCAAGCTGGAGGAAACGCTCAAGCCGGGCTGAGCTGTGTTCTGGGCCCGAACCTTCGTACCCGTGAGGCAGCATCAGGGTGAGGCGAGTTGTCTGCCCCCACTTCGACATGCCACTGGAAATGAACTGGTCAATGATGACCTGGGCGCCGTTGGCGAAGTCGCCGAACTGGGCCTCCCAAAGCACCAGGGCCTGTGGAGCCTCTTGCGAGTAGCCGTACTCGAAGGCGAGGGCTGCAGCTTCAGACAATGGCGAGTTGTGGATTTCGATCGGAGCCTGCGCCTTGGGCAAGTGAGCGATTGGTGCGAAGTTGGCGCCCGTCTCAGAATCGTGAAGGACCATGTGGCGGTGGCTGAATGTGCCGCGCTCAGCATCTTGGCCGGTAAGACGGATTGGGGTTCCTTCGTTAAGGAGGCTGCCGAAGGCGAGGGCCTCAGCTGTGCCCCAAGAGATCCCACCTTCCTTCACTTCCGTTACGCGCTTCTCAAGCTGCTTGGCGAGCTTCTTGTTGACTGTGAAGCCTTCCGGAACCTTCACCAATTGCTCAGCAAGAGTGACGAGGTCCTTCTGGGATACCGCCGTCTCAATCTCCGGTGACTGAGTGCGGTCAAGTTGGTACTCGCCGGTCTGCTGCTCAGGAGTGCTGTGGTTCTCAATCTGAGCCTTAAGTTCAGCGTGCTCGTCTGAAAGGCGCTGCCAAATCTTCTCTGCCTGCGCGTCAGCGTCGTTGCGGCTGATGACTCCGCGCTCGACAAGTTCGTCGGAGTAGATCTCGCGCACCGGGCGATGCTCCTTGATCTTGGCGTACATCTCAGGCTGCGTGTAGAGCGGTTCGTCAGCCTCGTTATGGCCGAAGCGGCGGTAGCCGATCAGGTCAATCACGACGTCATGCTGGAACTCCTTGCGGAAGGCAAAGGCAAGGCGGGCAGCGTGGATGCAAGCTTCAACGTCGTCAGCGTTGACGTGGATGACAGGAACGTCGAAGCCCTTGGCTGGGTCAGATGCCCAACGGGTTGAACGGCTGTCAGTCGGGTCAGTGGTGAAGCCAATCTGGTTGTTCTGAATGAGGTGGATCGTGCCGCCAACCTTGTAGCCCTCAAGAAGCTGCAGATTGAGAGTCTCCGCAACGATGCCTTGGCCCACAAAGGCCGCGTCGCCGTGGATCGCGATCGGCATTGCGCGGCTCAAGTCCCTGTCGGGAAGTGGCCCGTCGTGGTGTGTCTGGGCTGCGCGGGCAGCACCTTCAACGACCGGTGTTACGAACTCAAGGTGACTCGGGTTTGACTCGAGGCGGACGATGATCGACTTGCCGTCAGGCAATGGGCGGCGGCCGCGTGAGCCATGGTGGTACTTGACGTCACCAGTTCCACCCTGCGGAATCGTGGTGACAGCTTCAAGAGTTGAGACACCCTCAAACTCGGCGAAGATTGACTCGTAGGAACGCCCAAGGTTGTGGGCGAGCACATTGAGGCGTCCACGGTGCGCCATGCCGATCACGACTTCGTGGGCACCGTCGCCGGCACCAAGGTTCACCAGCTCGTCAATCATCGGCACTGTCATGTCGAGGCCCTCGATCGAGAACTGCTTTTGGCCAAGATAAGCCTTGTGCATGAAGCGCTCGAGAGCGTCAACCTCCGTCAGGCGACCAAGCAGAGCAACCGACTCGTTCTGGTCGAGCGGCTTGCGGAAGCGGCCTGACTCAACTGCCTCACGCCACCACATCCGCTGGTCATGGCTGGCGAGGTGTTCAACCTCGTAACCGGTGGTGCCGCAATAAACCGCTCGCAGGTGAGGAAGCGACTCGGCGAGAGTCTCGCCGGGCACGAAGAGGCGAAGAATGTCGGAGGGAACCTCGGCAAGGCTGGCTTCTGTAAGCCCAATCTCAACTGGGTCGAGGCCTGGGTAGCCAGGCGGAGTTGAACCGAGGGGGTCGAGGTGCGCGGCGAGGTGGCCGTGGGTGCGGTGCGCCTTGACGAGCGAGGTCGCAGTCTGGACGGTGCGGAGAAGCTCCTTGCTTGGTGCGGCGCCTGCTGCTGCCGGCGCAGACGCTGCTGGCAGTGACGGAGCCTTCTTCGGAGGAAGCGGTGGAAGCTCAACACCAAGATCGCTGAAGAGGCGCTCGAAGAAGCCCTGTTCCCCTTGCAGGAGCTTGTCAACAACTCCGAGGAACCTGCCTGACTCAGCGCCCTGGATGATGCGGTGGTCGTACGTGCTGGTGAGAGTCATTGACTTGTCAGCGCCAAGAGCCGCGCCAGCCTCTTCGAACCCAGCTGGGTAACCAATCGCACCTGCAGCGACGATCGTTCCCTGACCTTCCATCAAGCGTGGCACCGAAGCGACTGTGCCAAGGCCACCTGGGTTGGTGAGCGACACGTTGCCGCCGATCAAGTCCTCAGGCGTGAGCTTGTTCTCACGGGCCTTGTCTACAAGCACGTCGTATGCGTCCAGGAAGCCGCGGAAGGTGAGGCGGCCAGCGTCACGGATGACGGGGACCATCAGCGTGCGGGAGCCGTCCTTCTTCTCGACGTCAACTGCGAGGCCGAGGTTGACTTGGCCGTCGTCGAGGCGGAATGGCTTGCCGTCGCGGTCCTCAAACCGGTTGGCCATGACTGGCATGTCTTCTGTGGCGGCAATCGCAATCGCCCAAGCGATGATGTGGGTAAAGGAGACCTTGTGACCGGCTTCCTTCAGCTGCTTGCGGCGGGCATCAAGCACGCCGACTGAAAGGTTGCGGAAGCTCGTGGCCGTTGGGACTGAGCGGCTGTCGTCCATGTACTTGGCGAGCATCGCCGCGCCGCCCTTTAGCTGCGTCTCAGAGGCACTGCCACCAGAAGGTGCTGCCCCACTGCCATTGGCCGCGGCAAGCACATCGTCCTTGACGATCCTGCCGGCGCGGCCGCTGCCAGCGACAGATGCGACATCCACGCCAAGGTCGGCTGCTGCGCGCTTGGCGACTGGTGAGATTGAAGTTCCCTCTGGAACGGCAACGGCGCCGTTGCCGGCGCCGTTTGAAGTTGCTGCTGGTGCGGAGTCTGCTGCTCCGTTGGACTCTGGGGCTGGGGCTACTGCCACCTCTCCGCCTTCGCCCAGTGTGATCTCTGCGATCACTTGGCCGACCTTTACGGTGTCGCCCTCTTCAGCGAGGATCTTCGTGACGGTGCCAGTTGCTGGTGATGGAACCTCGGCGTCAACCTTGTCGGTTGAGATCTCGACGATCGTGTCGTCAACGTTAATGGGATCACCTTCTGATCGGTGCCATTCGAGGATTGTTCCCTCGGTCACCGATTCACCCATCTCGGGCATGACGACTTCTATTGTCGTCCCAACGGACATGGCCTCAAACCATACCGTTATGACGGCGCGTCACTGGAAGTGGGATGCGCCACACTTCGCTCGCGGCGACGCTGCCGGCCTTCAACGATGAATCCGGCAGTCCCAGCAAACGGTCCGAGGCCGCCGATCACAGCTACAAGCACGGCAAGCCGGAAGGAAACGATTGCCTTCCGAGCGGCGATGATCACGAGGATCGTCATGCCAATCCAGATCAGCCCGTGCGCCCAGCCCAAACGGTTTCGCAAGAGAGCTGGCCCTTCGAATAACCAACAGGCGAGCAGAGCAAAGTAAATCCCTGAGTGAATGAACGACAGGGCCTCGAGCTGCCGAAACGACCTGTCCTTCGACTCTTCAGTCATCGGTTGAGCATCGCTGCCATGCCGCGCAGCGGTGCGTCTGCTTGCTCTGGCCAATCTGCCGGGTCAGCAGGCCACCAAGCGAATTCGTCGTGCTCAGGGTCCATCACAATTTGCTCGTCAACACCCTCGGCGAGCGTTGCCACCCCAACCAGCAGCGCCATGCCAGATGGTGCGCGGACCAGCGCCTCAACGCTGATGCTTTCAGCGGCGACGCTCCACTCCTCCATCAGTTCGCGTGAAAGTGTGTCCACCGGGTTCTCGCCCAAGTCAACTGCGCCGCCGGCACCCAAGGCCCAGCGACCAGCCCAGGAAGCAAGCCACTCAGCGCGCCGGCCAGCCAGCCAACGACCGTCGGCTGCGCGGACGACACAAAGTGCGCTGATTGACGAATGCTCAGGCCCGTCAAGCAGGCGGAGCGCCCAGCGGGCAGGCTGAAGGCTCATCTTCAGCATGCCGTCAACCTCCTCCCAACTGACGAGTCTTGCTGAGAGGCCGTCGTGGCTTGGCGAGCCACGGTCTTTGAGGGCTTGAAGTTCGACGTCGGCTGCAGCAGTCAGCTCGGCTGACGGCTCGTACTGGGCATCGCTCCACACCGCCTCAACAGCCTCTGGCTGCCAAGGACCAATCGCTAAGAGGTTGGGACCGTTTGACGACATGCCCCTGTGAGGTTACGCGCCCGTATCCTCCCGCGCTAATGGCGGAACGCATTCGCAAGCACTGGGGTTGGGGTTGGAAGGACGAAGAGCCGTCGCGCGAGGAGCTCGACGGCCTCGCGGCTGGCATCTCAGCCCACCTCGGATTCGGCAGCAGCGAGATCGAAGACCCTGCTCCGCTTGAGGCATTTGGAGTCGGCGAGCCACGAGTCAAAGTCCCGGAAGTCCTTGAGGCGATCGCCGACACTTCCACCGAAGCACGCGTCTTCCACTCTCATGGAGCTGCCTACCGTGACGTTGTGCGCGCATTCCGCGGACGACTCGAAGACTTCACCGACGCAGTCCTCTCTCCTAACACTGAGGCCGAGATCTCGACAATCCTCGACTGGGCTGGCGCAGAGGGAATCGCAGTCATTCCGTTCGGCGGCGGCACAAGCGTGGTCGCAGGCGTGGAACCACGGGTCGGGACTGACTTCAGCGGCGTCGTCACTCTGGACCTCTCGAACTTCAGCCGGCTTGAGGAAGTGGACGCTGTGTCGGGCGCAGCGCGAATCGGCGCAGGCGCCTCTGGCCCGCAGCTCGAGGATGCACTCTCCGCCCACGGCCTCACCCTGCGCTGCTACCCACAGTCATTCCAGTTCTCAACCCTTGGCGGCTGGGTCGCGACGCGTGCAGGTGGCCACTTCGCAACTGCGGAAACGCACATTGACGATCTTGTCGAGTCAGTCCGCGCTGTAACCCCGACAGGTATTTGGGACTCGCGCAGACTCCCAGGCAGTGGCGCTGGCCCAAGCCCGGACAGGCTGCTTTTGGGCAGTGAAGGAACCTTGGGAGTCATCACGTCCTCATGGGTGCGAGTTCGACCCAAGCCCGGCAGCCGCGCGCAGACGAGCGTCACCTTCCCATCGTTTGAGTCTGGCGCTGAGGCGATCCGAGAAATCGTCCAAGCCCGCCTGCGGCCTTCCAACCTCCGATTGCTTGACCCATCCGAGGCACAGCTGACTGGCGCGGGCGACGGGACTGTGGCAGTGCTTGTCGTGGGCTTTGAGGCTGAGTCGCGCGATGTCTCCGGTGAACTGGACCAAGCGCTTGCGATCTGCAAGGCACATGGGGGCAAGTGGGAGAAGGTCAGCCAAGACAGCCGCGAGGGTGCATCAGGCGCTTGGCGTGACGCTTTCCTGCGCGCTCCCTACCTGCGTGACACATTCGTGCAGATGGGGATCCTTTCTGAGACGTTTGAGACCGCGGTGACGTGGGATGGCTTCCCCGATCTTCATCGCAACGTCACTGCTGCAGTTGAGGAGGCGCTCGCCGACCAGTGCGGTGGCGGCCGCGTCTCATGCCGCTTCACGCATGTCTACCCAGACGGCCCAGCCCCCTATTTCACAGTCCTTGCTCCAGCGGAGCGCGGTTCAGAGGTCGCCCAGTGGGACGCGATCAAGCAGGCAGCGTCCGACGCTCTGATCGCAAATGGAGGCACGATCACCCACCATCACGCCGTCGGCCGAGACCACCGCCCTTGGTACGACCAGCAGCGTCCAGAGCCATTCGCTCAGGCGCTCGCCGGCGCGAAGAAGGCTGTTGACCCGAACGGGATCCTCAACCCGGGAGTTCTGCTCGGTCCCTGAACGAATTACGTCCAAGCGCTCACTTATTCTCCGGTGCAATGAGTTCTGGAGTTGTTCCACCACACCATCCTCAGCACTTCATCCCAGCGGCTCCACAGCCCCAAGCCCCATCTGCAGAGGCCAAGATTGGCCCATCCGAATCTGTGATTGACGGATTCGTGAGGATGTTTGACTTTCAAGGTAGGTCCTCAAGGCCTGCCTACTGGTGGTGGACGCTCTTCGCATGGGTGTTTCTGATTACCGGTTACCTCCTATCGATGGAGTTTGGACCTGTTCTTCTGATCTTCTTCTATCTCGCACTGCTACTGCCCTCGATAGCAGTAACGGTCCGAAGGCTGCATGACGTAGGGCAAAGCGGAGCTTGGCTCGGTTGGACGGTCGTCTTCGCGGTACTTAACGCACTGCTTTGGATCATCTTCGCGAAGGACCTAGGAGACGCATTCAACAGCGGCGACTTCAGCTACCTACAAGGAACGGCCCGATGGCTTTGGCCCCCGATCGCAATCACAGGATCAGCTTCGTTTGGCACGAGCCTGGTCATTTTCTTTCTCACTCTCTTGAAGAGTGCGCCGCCAAATCAATGGGGCTCCGGCTCACCTAACGAGTAGGTCAGGTCAGGCCGCATTCATCCGTCGCGAAGCTGGCCGGGCTTTGTCAGACTGACCCCAATGGGTCTTGAAGAGGAGATGAAGGCATTCGTCAAGGCGGGCTTGGCGCACCACGACTCAACCTGCCCAATGCCTGCCAAGGCAATCCTCTTGAACCCTGCCAACCATGAGCTGTTCGGTTGGGACGAAATGTTTGGCATCCCAGTCGTCCCAGACGACCGAGTGCAGCCCAAGCGCTTCCGGATTCACTGCGACGGCTCAGCCTTCGGGATCGAAGAAGCACTTGAAGCCTTCCAAGAAGCTCCGGTTGAGCCGCTCGCAGTTCCTGTTGGCCCCGGCGGGCCTGAAGAGGCCCCTGACGGGCCCTTCGCTTCTAGCTGACGACCAGGTCGCGGCCGAAAGCGTCTGCGAACAGGCTGGCCTGTCGCTCAGCCCCCCAACGCGCGAGCGCTGCGTCATCGTCAGCTTCGATCTCGAGCCGGATTCCTTTTCCGTTGGGAACAAGCTGCGCACTGCGGACCGAGCCGTCGCGACCACGCTCAAGAAACTCTGCGATCCGCAGCAATGCTGATCCACGCTTGAGTCGCTCAGCATCTCCATCCTCAAGCAAGGACCCGAGGCCGTTTGGCTCCGGACTGCCCTTTCGGTGGTAGCGAGCCATCAGCGCGATCAGCGCAAGCTCCCGCGGTGAATAGCCGGGCAGGCCAGCGCCAAGGATCAGGTAGCGGGAGTGAAGGTGGTGATCGTCGTAGTCGATCGTCTTACCAACGTCATGCAGCATTGCTGCAGCCCACAGCAGCTCGCGCATCTTGCCGTTGCCAACCTTTACATCACTCTCCTTGAGCGAGTCGTACATACCCAGAGCAAGGTCAGCAACGTGCTCTGCGTGGGCGACATCAACACGATGCTGCAGAGCGAGGTTGCGGACGCTTGCGCCTCGCACATCTGGGAACAGCGGCGGGTCAGCTGTCAGGTATCTCTCAAAGAAGATCCCTTCGCGCAGGCCAGCCTCTGTCACCTCAATCGAGTCAGACCCAGTGACCGACATAGCGGCCCGGACGGTGATCGCAGCGGCAAGGATAATCTCGCCTCGACCCGTCTTGATCCCCGGAACACCACCCCGTTTCGAAGGCGGTAGAGCGCCAAGGCGGTGGATCAACTCATCAAGTCGGTCAATCGTCAGCTCGTAGCCTTGGACTCCGATTGGCGGCAAGCCGTCCTCATTGCGCGCTGCAGCAGCAAGGTTGCGGATTGAGCCACCCACAGCCACCATGCTGCCGCCTTCGTCGCCAATCCCTGCGGCTTCAAGGGTCTTCACAGCGTGTTTGCGGAGAGCCTTCATCGCGTCAAGGTCTGCTGGCTTATCTGAAGCGCCGCCAAAGAAGTGCTCTGTCATGCGAACAGCGCCAAGCGGCCACGACGCTGCCCGTTCCGACCTGCGCCCCTCGACGCGGCAGAGCTGCATGCTGCCTCCACCGATGTCAAGCGTCCAGCCGTCAACGAGACTTGTCGAGTTGACTGCAGCGAGCATTCCGTAACGCGCCTCCTCGGAAGTGCTCAAAACTCGGATCGGAACGCTGCTTAGTGCCTCAGCACGGGAGATGAACTCGTCTGCATTACGGGCGTCACGGATTGCACTGGTTGCAACACAGATCGTGTCAGCTACATCAATCCCAAAGGCTCGGCGGGCGTGATCAAAAAGGCCTACTGCGCGCAGGCCGCGCTCCATACCGTCGTGGCTCAGGTCACCAGTTGAATCAAGGCCCTCGCCAATGCGCACCGTCTCCAAGAGCTGGTCGCTGCGCCGCCACCAGCGGTCTGCCTCCGATTCGAAGACCACCATTCGGAACGAGTTCGACCCAAGATCGGTGACGATCGTCTTCTTGATGGACATGAGCTTTAGTCGCGGCCGAGAAGTTCGATCCGGTAATCGTCCGGATCGCGCACAAAGCAGAGTCGTGTGCCGCCTTCGCTGACTGTGTAAGGAGGCCGCTCAGGTTCGATTCCCAAAGCCGCCAAACGCTCAAGACACGCGTCTAGGTCACCTACCGCCAGTGCAATATGGCCGTAGCCCTCGCCGATCTCGTACGGCTCAGTGCGCCCGTGGTTGTAGGTGAGCTCGAGGCGCGGCTCGTTGCCGTCGCCGGGCAAGTTCATGAAGAGGTTTGTGGCCTCATCGCCAATCGGCAGGCGGCCGATCTCCTCAAAGCCGAGAGCTTCGTAGAAGGCCTTTGAGCGCTCAAGGTCAAGCACTCGGTAACAGGTGTGGATCAACCTCATGCCTCCAGCCTATGGGCGCTCGTGGCGGAAGCAAGGTGTTTGCTGGCCTCTAGGATGGGCGCATGATCATTGAGCGCTCCGAGCACCCAGACTGGCTGTCCAACACCTTCCTCGTAATTGACGAACCCGGCGGCACTGCAGTGCTGATTGATGCGGGCGGTCCAATTGACCCTCTCCTCGAAAAGCTTGATCAGTCAGGTGCCACGCTGGCGGCAGTTCTCCTTACTCACCACCATTACGACCACATCGCAGAGTTGGCGAAGGTGTTGGAAGCTCACCCGGGCACGCCGGTACTCGCCCACCCGATCGAGCGCGAGCTGACTGAGGGAACCACTGGTGACTTGACTCCAGGCGAGTCAACCTCATTTGGCGGCCTGTCCTTTGACCTCCTCCACACCCCTGGCCACACCGGCGGGATGGTTGCGTTGGTCTTGAAGGGCGCCGAGGCCGACCACGTCTTCACAGGTGACACGCTGTTCAAGGGTTCAGTCGGCGGAGTTCGGGCACCGGGCCACACGACCTTTGAGGATTTGAAGGCATCGGTGATGGACGTCCTGCTCACTCTTCCCCCGGCGACGATCATTCAACCCGGCCACAAGGAGCCTTCGACTGTGGCTGACGAACTTGAACAGAACGCCTTCGTTCGGATCTGGCGCGGCCTTGACCCTGAAGGGTCAGGCAAGTGCAAGGTGATGGAGGAAGAAGCTGACTTGATCCTGCTCGGCCCTGACTACGACGGCGGCCACAAGGCATGGGTGCGCTGGCCAGACGGCAGTGATGACCTTGTACCGGGCTCAATCGTCGAGCGGTGAGCTGACTTGACTCGCCGCCGGGCACTGGTTCGTGTCGGCGGCCTGGCGCTGCTGATAGCGGGGGGAATTGGCTTCTTCCTGTTCTCAGGGATTGATGCAAAGGAAGTACGGGACCGAGTTGACGACGCAGGGCCTTGGGCCCCTCTCGCGTTTGTCTTCGTAAGCGCAGCCTTGACAGTCCTGTTTATTCCTGGCCCTCTGTTGGCAGCTGCAAGTGGCCTTCTGTTTGGAGTTGGGCTTGGCACCCCGCTTTCGATCATCTCCGCGACTCTTGGGGCAACGCTGGCTTTCTCAATCAGCCGCTGGGGGGCCCATGACGCTGTTGAGCACCTTGCCGGGCCCCGCCTCAACGCGATACGTGAGTGGATTGGCGACCGTGGCTTCCGCAGCATTTTCTACGCGCGAATCGCACCGGGGGCGCCATACAACGCTGTCAACTACGCGGCGGGCCTGACTCCGATCCGCCTGCGCGACTTTGTGCTGGCCACGATGATCGGCTGCTCACCGCGAGCCTTTGCCTACACCGCGCTTGGCGGGTCACTCTCAAACTTGGACAGGCCAGAGGCGATCATTGCGTTCGCCGTGCTGATCGTGATGGCCGCTATCGGCCTCGTTCCCATTGTCCGTGAGCGGCGTCGCCGACTGCCCGCACAGTCTGCACCTGAAACAGACTCGTAGTCCCCGGCATACCGCTGGGCAGGCCAGCAGTAATTCCGATCCTGTCGCCGGGCTTGACCCAGCCTTCCTCTACTGCTCGCACTGCAGCATCGGCGATGAGTTCTTCGGTTACCTCGTGACGCTTCATCTCCGCAGCTGTAACACCCCAGATCAGGTTGCAGCGGCGAACGGTCTCGCGCCCGGGTGACAGGGCGTAGATCGGCACATTCGGCCTGTGCGCTGAGACAAGGCGAACGGAACGCCCAGACAGGGTTGGGATCACCAGCGCTGCCAAGTTCAAGTCGCGCGCTGACTCAGCTGCAGTGTGGGCGATTGAGTAGGCGGGGTCACGCTCGTCACGCTCAACTCGATTCTCATTCCACTCCTCAAGCGGGAGCGATGGTTCGGTAGCGCGAGCGATTGAGTCCATCATCTGGACGACCTCAACCGGGTACTTGCCGATCGCCGTCTCCTGAGAGAGCATCACTGCGTCAGTTCCGTCAAGAATGGCATTGGCCACATCGGTTACTTCAGCCCGTGTTGGGCGGGCAGAGTGGGCCATGGAGTCGAGCATCTGCGTTGCCGTGATTGACGGCCGGGCGTAGCGGCCAGCAAGGGCGATCATGCGCTTCTGGACGATTGGGACTTCCGGCAAGGGCAGTTCGATCCCAAGGTCACCGCGGGCGATCATTACTGCGTCAGCTGCCTTGACGATCTCCTCTGCCCTGTCAACTGCCTGTGGCTTCTCGATCTTGGCGATGATCGGAATGCGGCTGCGCTCACGCACCTTGGCAATGTCGTCTGCCGACCGAACAAAGGAGAGGGCGACGAGATCCACTCCCTGCTTCTCGCCGAACTTGAGTAGTTCGAAGTCCTCGTCTGACGCAGCTGGGAGGCCCGCAGCCTCACCCGGGACGTTCAGCCCGCCACGTGCGCCAACGGGCCCGCCAGCCTCAACTCGGGCTTGGATGATGCCGCCGCCTGGAAGGCCTGTGACCTCAAGCCGGACAAGGCCGTCTGCGAGGTAAACATCCTCGCCCACAGTCAAAGCGTCGGCAAGGCCGGGCCACGACATGGACATCCTGCGAGCGTCGCCTTCGAATTCCTCGCCGCAGACGATCTCCAAGTCCTCGCCGGAAGCCAGCTCGACGCGTTGGTTTACAAGCGGGCCGATCCGCAGCTTCGGGCCGGGCAGGTCTTGTAGTACCGCAACCCAGCGACCCGCGCGCTTAGACGCCTCGCGGATGCGCTCAATGTTCTCGGCGTGCTCCTCAAGTGACCCGTGCGAGAAGTTGAGGCGAGCCACATCCATGCCAGCCTCGACCATGCGGACAAGGACTTCAGGGTCCCGTGAGGCTGGGCCAATCGTGCAGACAATCTTGGTAGCGCGCATCTGGCTTGAAGTTACCTGCGACCAAGCACCGGTTGGTGAAGCGCAGGTGAACGCCCGCGCCACAGATCTGGCTCAGGGAGCTGACATTTCAGGGAACCACTCGGCAAGGTGCTGCCTTAACGCGTCCCGAACCTGGCCACGCTCCTCTTGGCTGGCAGCACGCCAACGCTGGAGGAGTTCCTTCTGCCCATCCCACTCAACTCCCGCGACGGTCCAACCGGTTACGAGTCGCTCAAACAGGAACTCAACTGATCGCTGCCACGAGTCCTCGCGGTTGGCCGCTGCAGTTGCTGCGGAGCCGTCAGCGATCGCCGCGTACTGCTGGCGCGTCTTCAAACTCATTACGCAGCGCAGCGTCAGCGAGCCGTCCTCCGGCATTGGGACTACTGCGTCGGGGATTGCCGGAAGGTCGTCGCCCCCGCCGTCAGCTGCCCGCTTGCGTGACCTCCTACCCACCTTGTCTAGGTGTCGCGAGCTGCCGTCTCAAGGATTGACTTGACATCCCCGGTTACTGGGTCGGCGTGGCCTGCCCAAGCTGCTGCAGGTTCCATCGCTGCCAACTTGAGGATGCTCTGTCGCGCCTGCTCAGTGTCCTGGTTGAAGGCAGAGTGAGGAACGCGAGCATGGCCCTTGTGGCCGGTTTGGGGGTCAAGTGTGTAGAAGCAATCGCTTACCAATGCCAGGCGGTCTGATTCGCGCCAAAGGCCGATCAGGCCAGGTGCGTGGCCGGGAAGGTGGATGACCTTGAACCCTGCGACCTCGTCGCCCTCTTCAACCGTTCCAGCAATCTGCACTGGCCCACCATCCCAGTGGGTCAAGAGCTTTGGCATAAGCCAGCGGGCTGGTAGGTCCAGCTTGTCAATCTGGAAGTAGTGCTCGCCACCGTCGGATTCAGCGTCGGCCTTGTCGGCAGGGTGGCAGTACACGTCAGCGCCAAGGCCGGGCGCAACACCACGGTGGTCGGCATGGGCGTGACCAAGGACCACGCGGTCAATGCCGCCGAGTCGTGCTGCTGCGGCAGCCACGGACTTGGTCATCGCCTTGATACCGGCGTCGAATACAACGACGCCGTTGCCAGTTTCGATCAGATAGACGTTCATCGTCTTGGAGGGGAAACCACCGCGTACAAGCCAGACGCCGTCGGCTACAGGTTCCGCGTCAGTGCCTGCAAGCTTCATCGCCATCTTGGTGCGGAAGTTAGCGATTCCCGTCAGGCGCTCCTCAGCCTTTGAGCCAGCCGCCGGCATCGCACCAATCTGGCGGGCGAACTCAGCCCCATCGGTGTAGGCCCGATTCTCGACGATCTTGCCGCCCTTGACTGTGAGTACATCAACGCCCTCTAGCGACACCCGGGAACCAGTTGGCTGAATTCCTTGGAAGGCGCCGGGGCCAGCGAATGTCGCTTGCATTGCCCACCGCACTGCGCACGAGTCATCCTCAGCAGTCGTGGACAGAACTTCAAAGTTGAAATCGGGGAATGCATTGAACAGTGCCTTGAAGTACTCGGTCACGCCAGCCGGACCCTGAAGGTCCGCGAAGCCGTAGATGTGGTCAACTCCGTCGGGCGCCCAGAAGGACCCCATCGCCTCAGCATCGCCTGCTGCAGCCGCCTTGAAGTAGTCAAGTGCCACTGCCTCTGCTTCTGTCATTGCCTCGGATCCCATCGAAAACACCCTCCCTGTTG
>CAZZKI010000002.1:0-1460 GCA_964654785.1 uncultured Solirubrobacteraceae bacterium | reverse complement strand
ACTGCCTCTGCTTCTGTCATTGCCTCGGATCCCATCGAAAACACCCTCCCTGTTGAGTGTGGCGAAGTCTAGGCAGGATGGTGCGAATCTGCCGGGTTCACCGCGGCCGGGTGCCAGCACCTCTATCTTGGAAGGCAGTGTCAACCGCCCAGCGCAAGCCAGATGAACCGCGCGGCGAGAAGGTCATACCCGGACTGTGGCGTTTGAAGTTGCCATTGCCGTGGCCTCTCGTGCCGCATGGCAACGCCTACGCCGTTGCCGATGGTGACGGGATTCTGCTGATTGACACAGGCATTTACGGCGAAGGCTCGATCGAGAATCTTGAAAAGGCGCTTGAACAGTGTGACCTCAGGCTTGACCAAGTCCATCGCATCGTCTGTACACATGCCCACGCTGACCATGCTGGCCAAGCGATGACTATCAAGGCTCGCACTGGCGCGGAAATTTGGCTCAACCCTGCGATTGACCATATGCGTGGCTATGTCGGTGACCCAGAGGGCACGACCGAGTACCGGTTCGCCCGTGCAATTCGCTGCGGCGTGCCTGAGGAAACTGTTGCCCGTGTGCGCGAAGTTCGCAAGGGAATGACAACTGGCTTTGACCAAGTTGTTGAGCCTGACCATGACCTTGTTGAGGGAGTCAAGATCCCATCCGACCTGGGCGAGCTCGAGGTAATCGAGACTCCGGGCCACGCTCCTTCGCATGTGTGCCTCCACCAGCCCGATGGCCGCCTGCTGTTCAGCGGTGACCACATCCTTGGCCGCGTCAGCCTCTACTACGACATTGGCTACACACCAGACCCGGCTGGCGAGTTCCTCAACTCTCTGGACAAGGTCGCAGGCCTTGGAGCACGCCTGTGCCTGTCAGGGCACGGTAAGCCCGTCAGCGCGATCCCAGAACTGGCGACAGCGAACAAGGCTGCAGTTGAGGGCCGGCTTGCTGCGATCCGCTCAGCTCTGGGGAATGAGCCCATGACAGCTTGGGAAGTCACCTGTGCCCTTTATGAGGGGATGCCGGAGGAACCTCGCCTCGGCTGGTTCCTGCCGGAAACCTTGGCTTATTTGACGCATTTGGCGATTGTGGGAACTGTCGTCAACGATGGCGTTGACCCAGTTGAACGCTGGGCGCTTGCTCCCGCTGCAGACGCTTAATCGCGCGAGTCCTAGACTCCTACCCAATGAGAATTGACCAGCTTCTAGCGGAGCGCACCGACCCGCTTTTTTCTTTCGAATTCTTCCCCCCGAAGACTGAGGAGGGCGAGAAGAACCTGCTTGAGGCAGTGGCCGCACTGCGCGAGCTTGACCCTGCGTTTGTGTCCGTCACCTACGGTGCCGGTGGCTCGACTCGCGACAAGACTCTCGAAGTCGTGGACACCATTAAGAAGGACTACGGCCTTGAGGCCATGGCCCACTTCACCTGTGTTGCTGCAACTGTTGATGAGCTCCGCGGCACTCTCGACA
>CAZZKI010000001.1:14738-30333 GCA_964654785.1 uncultured Solirubrobacteraceae bacterium | reverse complement strand
CAATGGTCCTCCTACCCGAGGCTACCGCTAGCCTCGACGGGGGTGGATCGCTTAACCATCATCAACGCACGAGCAGCGTCGCGCCCTGAGACCGGGGGAGTTGAGCGATGGGCCAAGGAGCTCGCCCTGCGGCTGCCAGCGATCCGGCCAAATGGCTACGAAATCGCGACACCTGGAGAGCGCTATTCTCACCGTCTCGGACAGGTATGGGAGCAGTTGCTTCTGCCTCGGGTAGCTGCGTCGAAAGGTGCGGACGTGGTGCTTTGTCCGGCCAACGTCGCACCGCTCAGGAGCAGAATCAATGTGGTTGTGATTCACGATGTTGCTCCCCTGAGGTTTCCCGACGACTTCTCGCGCTCCTACACCTCGTGGCAGACCTACTTACTGCCACGGATCTCCAAGCGGGCGCTTCGAGTGATTGTCCCCAGCGACTTCAGCAAGTCCGAGCTGGTGGATACCTGCGGTGTCGATCCTCAGAAAATAAGCGTTGTTTACCCAGGGGTCCCAGATGATGTATTCGAGGGTGGCGATGCTGAGAGCCTTCGCCGCAGCCTCCGGCTGGAGCGTCCATATGTCCTCACAGTTGCAAGCAAAGTCAAGCGGAAGAATTTGGCGGCACTTGGACCACTTGCGCGGGAGCTCGATGGCTTGGGAGTGGATGTCGTTGCGGCCGGCGGGGTGAGGCCTCATTTGGAATCGCAAATCGAAGGGGGTGAGGTTCGTCAACTTGGCCAAGTTGCCGCAGCTGACCTTCCAGCTCTCTATGCAGGTGCGGCCGCTTTCGTCCTTCCTTCGCGCTACGAGGGCTTTGGGCTGCCTGTGTGCGAGGCGATGGCAGCCGGCGTTCCAGTCGTCACGACCACCGCTGCGTCGCTCCCAGAGGCGGCAGGAGGAGCAGCGCTCCTTGTTGATCCTGATGATCAGGAGGGTCTGCTGGACGCGGTCAGGCTGGCTGTATTCGATTCAACGGTTAGAGATGGCCTGATCGCCAAGGGGCTTGAGCGCTGCAAGGACCTGACTTGGGAACGGACTGCAGAGCAGGTTGACTCAGTAATTCAGAGTCTGTGGGTCTAGGCAGCGCAGCTGGTAGCTGCCACTTTGCGCTTGCAGCCTTCAGCCTTCAGAGCCCTTGCAGCGAAGGTGGCAAGGACGGGTTTGCTGCTTACCGAGCTCATTCCTACCCTGCGAAGACCGGCGTAGTCCCAGACTGACTCTGTTCCGCTGTCATCTGAGGCCCAGGTGTACCAATAGGTTGCCTTGATCTTCAGGCTTGCGCGGTAACGAGAGAACAGGTCCATTGCGGCACCGGCATTCTTCGCTTGGTTGGTCACGCTCGTCACGATCCATCCCATGTGGGCAGTGAGCGGAATTGCTCCGCTCGCAGAGGACCATGAGTACTCGGTTGCCGAGTACGGAAGACGAGCGTCACCATTGGCGCTCATTGTTGAGCGGACCTGCTTAATCGCTTCAATGACATTCGGAGCGGTCTTGCTGAAGACATTCGCTCCCACCTCGTCGAACGTGCCCTTGGCGCCGCTGGCGTAAAGCAGCTTGAGTGAGAGCCAGGCGCGGTTGGTCATGCTGGCCAGCATGACCTGAGCTCCCGGATCAGCCTGCTTGATTGATGCTCTGGCGGTACGGAGGAGCGTCGTGTAACTGGGTGCAAAGTTTAAGCCCCTGAGGCGCTTGACTTTTCCGCCAACTGTCACGGTCTGTGTTTCGCCGAGGTGTTGAGGCCAGTAACGGTCGAGGTCCGGCTCATTCCAGATCTGCCAAGTAGTGATCGGAGTCTTCATCACCGCCGGGTTCTCATTCCAGAAGTCTCCATTGGGCCCGTATCGCTTCACCAGCGCAGAACTGAACTTCGCGTAGGTCGACGGGTCGGCCGGGATCTTGAGAGTCTTGTTCCAGCGAGGGTCTGCAGCCCATTGAGGCGCTCCGATAATGATTGGCAGAAGCCGGATACCGCGAGCTGAAGCGGCACCGACGAACTCGTCAAGCTTTCCCCAACGGAATGGTGCACCGCCATCAGTAGCTGGCGTCATGGATGAAACTGTGTCCGTCGGGACTCGATCCATTGCGGAGTAGGGCTGTACATCGAACCAGTAGAGCGGGAACCTCACTGACTCAACGCCGCTTGCAGCAGCCGTCGAAAGTTCTGTTCCGAGGTTATGCCCACTGCGCATCAATGCCCATGGGTCCATGTCAACTCCAAAGAAGCCTTGCGGGACCGTTCGCGCGCTGGCGGCGCCTGGCGCAGCGCAGATGGCCACCGAAGCGAGGGCGGCAGTTGCCAAGGCGATGGAGCGTCTCCTCATACTCTCCATAACAGCAGCGACCGCCAGCAGTTGCGCCGGTTCGCTTTAAGTTTGGAGAAGTCTTTACTTGGTCTTGCAGACCGTGGCGATTGCCTTGGTCTTGCAGCCTTCAAGCTTCATCGCGCGGGAGGTGAAGGTACCCAGTGCTGGCTTGGCTGTGACGGTTGAACCAGAGACCTTGTTCAACCCTGTCCAGTCCCACACATCTGTGCCACTTACGTCAGGGCTTGCCCATCGGTACCAGAAGGCTCCAACGATCTTCGAGCCAGACGCAGCCTTGGTAATTGAGTCCAATGTGGTGCCGAGGTTCTTTGCCTGACCTGCCTCATTAGTGATGATGGTCTTCATCTTGTGGTCAGATGGCAGCGTGCCAAGGCCTGATGACCAAGAGAACTCACCGACATACATCGGGATTGATTTGTCTCCGTACTTGGTCACAGCGGTTCGGTAGAACGCGATTGCTTTGGCCGTATTGGCAGTGGCAACGAAGATGTTGGCCGAGATCGCGTCGAAGTAACCCTTGCCGCCAGCCTTGTAGAGACTTTCAAGGTCAATCCATCCCATGTTCGTCAGGCTGGGGAGGACGATCTTCGCTGAAGCGTCGGTGCTCTTCACTGCAGTACGAGTTGCCTTCAGCAGGTTGAGGAAGGACGGAGCCCAGTAGAGCCTTGTCAGCTTCTTCTTCGTGAGCTCAGCAGTGACAGCGGTCCACAGAGTTGGGTTTTCGTTGAGGTGCGCCCGAGCCGGCGCAGTAAGGGCTCCAAGATTGACGACCAGCAGCTGTTTATTCGTGTCACGAATGGTGACGCTGGGGCACGCGGTTGGAGTTGCTGTCGTATTTGACGTTGAAACGCACTCTGTGTCGTGCTGGGGCCAGTACCACTCAAAGTCTGGCTCGTTCCAGATCTGCCAGCTGGTGATGGGTGTTTTGGCAGATGAGGGCTTGCCTACCCAGAAAGACCCATTGGTTCCATAGCGGGCCGCAAGCTTTGCGACGAATGCCCCGAACTGAGCGTTGTTGCCAGGGATGGGAACCTGAAGAGTGCTGGTCGGGTTATGCGATGAGTAGGGAGGGTTGTTTGGGTCATCTGCCCAGAGCGGGGCTCCCATGACTGACGGGAGAAGGCGAATTCCGCGCGCCGCTGCGGCTCCAACGAAGGCGTCAAGGTCCTTCCAGTAGTAAGGAGCGTCCGAAGGGCTTGGTCCCTCGGCAGAGAGGTCATCACAGTTGATTCGAGACCTTGGATCGAAGGCACAAGCATCAGCGGTCTCATACGGCTGAACGCGGAACCAGTAAAGCGGAAAGCGGATTGACTCAACGCCGGCCGCAGCAGCAGCGTCCAACTGGTTCGGAGACGATCCGTAGACGTTCACGGAGGCCAGGTCGGCATCCCAAGGGTCGAGGTCCACGCCAAGCCAGCCTTGAGCAACGGTCCGCTTGAGTGTTGCGGAGCTGTGCGCATCGGCGAGGGCCGAGGCTGGCAGAGCAAGCGCAGCCGCTGCGGCAGCAAGCACTATCAAAGTTGCACCTCTCCTCATGACGGCCGAGTATGACAGCGTATTCTCAGAAATGCGCAGATTCGAAGCTAAATTTTGGCAAAGGCTTGCCGCTCCGGCTCAATGACATCGCGCACCCGAAAGGTAGCTCTCGTTCATGACTTTCTGGTCGATTTCCGCGGCGGCGAGCGGGTCTTTCGTGTTCTGGCCGACCATTTCTCGGACGCCGACCTCTTCAGTCCAATTTACGATGCTCGCGGGACTAGGGGCACTTTTTCCGACCGAGGAATTCATACGAGCTACCTCAACAGGCTGAAGCCCACCGCCTCGTCGTTTCGAGCGCTACTTCCGTTTTATCCCAGAGCGGTTGAGTCGCTTGACTTGGCCGACTACGACTTGATCATCAGCAGTTCCTCAGCTTGGTCGCATGGGGTGATTGCACGTGAGGGGCAGCGCCATCTCTGTTACTGCCACAACCCATTCCGTTACGCCTGGGACCAGCGGGAAGAGGCAATGCAAGGGAGAGGGAAGGCCTCAGCTCTGGCCATTGGAAAAGTCATGGGGCGTTGGCGCGCATGGGATCGTGCTGTGGCGAGCGAGGTTGACACCTACTTGGCCAATGGGGAGATCACTCGGGAGCGAATAGCCAGATGCTTTGGCCGTTCATCGAATGTCGTATATCCGCCCGTTGCAACACATCGTTTTGAACTCGGTGTCCCCGGCGAGGGGTTTGTTGTGCTCTCCGAGCTCATGCCCCACAAGCGGATTGATGTCATCGTCAGTGCGTTCACAGAGCTCAATATGCCTCTGACCGTCATTGGTGACGGGCCGGACCTAGGTCGGCTGCGTGGATTGGCAGGCTCCTCTGTGAAATTCGCAGGCAGAGTCAGTGATGAGGAAGTGGCACAACGTCTTCAGGGGGCCGCTGCTCTGGTCCAGTGCGCAACCGAGGAGTTCGGAATCGCCTCTGTCGAAGCCCAAGCAGCTGGCCGACCTGTCCTTGCACTGGCCAAGGGCGGAGCGCTTGAGACCCTGCTGCCGGGAATCTCCGGGGAGCATTTCGACTCAGCGGATAAGGAGGTGTTAAAGGATGCTCTGCGGAGGTTCGACCCGGGCAGCTATGAGCCAGAGGCATGCCGGGCCAGCGCGGAGCGCTTCTCAGTTGAGTCATTCTTGTCGGGAATCGACACTGCTGTTGATGGGGTGGACTTGGCGCCGCCGGCCCCGCGACTGAGGACCGACGAACGGCGCAGGGGGCTCTGGCGGCCACCGGTCCGATGAGCGCAAGCTGAATTCCATCCGTAGGATCTTCGAAATGTCAGAGAGCTCCGAGAGTAAAGAACTTCAAGAACTGCGTGCCAAGGCAATTGATGCCGTGCGTGCTTACGCTGAGGCGAAGTACGAGCCGAGCGAGTTTGTTCCCGGCGAGACGGTAGTCAGCGTCGGAGAGAAGGTCATCGGGCCACCAGAGTTGGAGAACGCGGCCAACGCTGTTTTGGATGCCTGGCTGACGGAGGGGCGTTGGGCGGAGAAGTTCAGAGCGATGCTCCCGAAGGCGACAGGACGGCCTGCCAATGCTCTGGTCGGCTCCGGGTCACAGGCCAACCTGCTCGCAATCAGCGCACTTCGCAGCCACCAGATTGATGCTCCGCTGGCTCCTGGCGACGAAGTAATTACACCAGCGGTTGGCTTTCCCACAACCGTCAACCCGATTTATCAACAGGGTCTGGTTCCGGTCTACGTTGATGTGGAGCCCGACACGCTGAACCCCACTGTTGAGATGTTCGAGGCTGCCATTGGCCCCAAGACGAGAGCGATCGTTGCAGCGCACTGCATTGGCAACCCGTTCGATGGGACTGCAATTGAGCAACTCTGTGAAGAGCGCGGCCTGCACTTGATTGAAGATTGCTGCGACGCCCTCGGCAGCGTTATTTACGGCCGTCAGGTTGGCACCTTCGGTAAGGCTTCGACCTACTCGTTCTATCCAGCACACCACATGACAACCGGCGAAGGTGGAGCAGTGGGAACTGAAGACTCTGGCTGGACGCGAGCCGTCGCTTCTCTCAGAGAGTGGGGCAGAGACTGCTATTGCCCTCCGGGAGTCAATAACGCCTGCGGACACAGGTTTGATGGTCAATACGGCGACATGCCGGTGGACTACGACCACAAGTACGTCTTCAGCCATGTGGGATTTAACTTCAAGATCACCGACATGCAGGCAGCCCTTGGGCTTGCACAGCTTGATCGGGTTGAGGGGTTCCATGCCGCTCGGCGACGCAACTTCGCCTACCTCGACGGCTTGATGCAGGACCTCGCGGAGCACCTCATCCTTCCCAGGGCCCTGCCAACGGCAGACCCGTCATGGTTTGGCTATCCCTTCACTCTTCGCAACGGGGATTCTGCGATGCGAAGGGACCTCCAGATGTTCCTTGAGGAGAGGAAGATCGACTCAAGGCTGCTGCTGGCCGGCAACATGACGCGCCAGCCTGCGTACATTCCTTTGAACCACCGGATCAGCGGGAGCCTCGAGGGCTCGGACCTAGTGACCGACGGATCAGTCTGGGTGGGATGCCACCCCGGTCTGAGCAACGCCATGATCGACTGGCTGGCTGAGTCCATCCACGATTTCTTTGCGTCGCGCTGAAACAACCTTCCTGACATTGCGGCGGGCCTGAAGCAGCTCTCTGGTCACCGGGAAAAGAACCTTGAGCATCGAAAGCCTCGAGCCTTCACGGTCGGCCCAGACAATCCCCGTCTCGACGACGCCGTAGCCGAGGCGCCGCGCGAGAGCAAGGGCCTCAGCGTCGAATGTCCATCCGTCAAGAACAATCAGGCTGAATACCTCCTCCGCTGACTCGCCCGTCCACAGCTTGAACCCGCAGAAGCGATCCCGTGTCGGCTCGCTCAGGATGACCCGACAGAGCGTCTGGAACGAAGAGCCCGCCATGCGACGCAAGATCGGCTGCTTCTTCCCAATGTCAGCGCCTGGCCCCAAGCGTGACCCAACGACAACATCAGCACCGGCGTCGATCAAGGCTCGCATTTGAGGGAGGCTGGCCAGCGACGGGGCGCAGTCTGCATCGCAGTGGAGGCGAAGTCTGCCGTTCGCTTCGAGCATTCCCCTCTTTACTGACCAGCCCTTCCCGAGGTTTGTCTCGTTCACCATCACCCGGACATTAGGAAGGCATAAGTCTTCAACCTGTCGCACTGTCCCGTCGGTTGAGGCGTTATCCACGACGATGATCTCGAAGCTCTGACCGCTGGCGGTGAGGTCGGCATGCACGGCTCGGACTGTGTGGGCAATGCCGAGCTCTTCGCAGTAGGCGGGTATGACTACAGAGATGTCTTTGCTCTCACTCACTGGGTCGATGCTATTCAGGAAACGGCCTTCACGCTGCAGATGACACATCTGGGATGCAAGGTGGCTAGGCTTCCCGTCCAATGAGCGCGAACGGAACGAAGACAATCAACTGCAAGATCTGTGGAGGCTCGGCCGACCTGACGTGGCCAGGCTCCATCGACACTGCCGATTCCTCGGCTATGGCTCCTTCGAGCCATGAGACTGGGGTGTACGGCGACCTCTATCGCTGTCGCGACTGTGGAACTGTGATTCAGCCCGCTCTCCCAGCTGGTGGCGAGCTTCACGATCTCTACCGTGACATGAGCGACACCGCCTACCTTGATGAGGAAAATGGCCGTCGCGCTACAGCGGATCGCTTGCTGGACATGATTGGCCAGTACAACCCAACCGGGCGGCTGCTTGATGTTGGTTGTGGGCACGGACTGCTTCTTGACCAAGCCAAGAAGCGTGGTTACGACACGATGGGCCTTGAGCTCAGCGCGGCTAATGCTGCTCACGCACGAGAGAATCTCGGGCTCGATGTCCGTGAAATAGGACTCGAAGACTTCACCGACGAGCAGGGCTTCGACATTGTTGTTCTTGCGGATGTCATTGAGCACCTTGCCGACCCTGTAAGCGCAATTGACCACTGCAAGCGTCTTGTTGCTCCTGGTGGAGTGCTGTGCATCGTGACTCCGGACCCTTCGGCCCGCCTTGCGCGTCTTGCCGGCGGCCGCTGGTGGGGATTCGTTCCAGCACACACGTTCCTCCTGCCGCGACTCACGCTCGCAGAGCTGCTGAGTGCGACCGGTCTGATCATCAGCGAAAACCGTGACCTTGTCCGTGACTTCGCTTTCTCCTACTGGATTAGCGGTCTTGCTGACCGTGGCGGCCCATTCGCGCTTCTACGGCCGATCGCGAAGTCTCCTATTGGCCGCAAGATGGTTTCCCTGCCACTCGGCGACGAGGTAGTGATCCTTGCCCACAAGGTTGAAGAGGAGCGGGCGCCGCAGCCATTGATGAAGGATCGCGGCGGCGAGACCAAGGTCCATGTGGTGCTTCCCGCCTACAATGCTGCAAAGACCCTTCCCTTGGTGGCCAAAGAGATTCCCGCCGACAAGGCCGACCGCGGCCTCGTTGTTGATGACCACGGACCCGACAACACTGTCGAGGTGGCACTCGAGGAGGGATTCGATGCTCTTCGGCATCCAAAGAACCGCGGTTATGGAGCCAATCAGAAGACTTGCTACAGCCGTGCAGCTCTTGACGGGGCTGACATTGTCGTCATGGTTCACGCTGACAATCAGTACGACCCATCGCTCCTGGCTGAGATGGTCAAGCCAATCGAGGAAGGTCGCGCGGACTGCGTGATCGGCTCGCGGATGCTTGACGACCGCGCCATTGCTGGCGGGATGCCGCGTTGGAAGTGGATCGGCAACAAGTTCCTGACCTGGTGCGAGAACACTGCCTTCCGTCGTAACTACTCGGAATACCACACTGGATACCGCGCATTCTCGGTTGAGTGCCTTGACCGAATCGCCTTCCTTCGCAACGACGATGAGTTTGTCTTTGACCAAGAGATCTTCGCCCAGCTCACTGCGGCTGGCGCACGAGTGACTGAGATCGCCATCCCTACTCGTTACTTCCTTGAAGCTTCGAGCGTCTCGTTCCGAACGAGTGTCAAGTACGGACTGATGACCCTCAAGGTTCTCTACAGGTTCCGCCGCGACGAACGCAAGCGCGACTGGGCGTTGCTGCGACCGCCGGCTGCCAAGCTCCGCAGCGACCGCTCAACTGAACCCGCTGCGAAGTCCTAACCCCGGCAGGCAGGGCCATGAGCGCCTCAGGACTGCGCGAGAGTCGAGGCGGGCGACGTAAGGCCTTAGGTCTCGACTGGTTTGAGTGGAGCTGCTTCGGACTCCTTGCTGGACTCTCATTCTTTTTTCTGGTTTACCTGCTCGGTTCCGGTCGCGTTTGGACAGGAGGCGAGGGGCCTGTCGCTATCGACCAACTTCAGTATCTGACGTGGATTCGTGAAGCCGGCAACCATGGCCTGATCGGCAACCGGTGGGATTTCGCTCCCGACCACAGGGTGTTTCTACATCCCGGGTTCCTGCTTTCAGGGCTGGTTCACCGAGCGACTGGCCTGCCTCTTCCTTGGAGCTACACGCTGCTCTGGAAGCCAGTCGCTCTGATTGCTCTTTTTGCCTCTGTTCTGGTTTGGGTCCGAACCCTTGTTTCGGGAGTCTGGCCTCGACGAGTTGCTCTCTTCATATGTCTCTTCGTCGTTATGCCGTGGAGCGGCTTCCTGAAGTTATTCGGAATAGGGAATCGAATCCAAGCCTATGTCTGGGGTCTGCACCTCGACTTCCCGTCAGGCGAAATTTGGACGGTGCAGCCTCTTCACGGCTACTCGATGACGGTTATCGCCATCGCGTTGATGATCTCTGTTCTGCTCGGTGTATACAAAGCTGGTCCCAAGCCCACATGGCAGAGGGTGGGCTCACTCTTTGTGGGAGTGCTCTTGGTTATGTGGCTCCAACCTTGGCAAGGCGCAGAGCTTCTGTTCGTGATCGCTGGTGCGGAATTGTGGCTTCGCCTCCGCCACAGGGTGCCAATCCGCTGGCGTCTTGCTCCTCTCTTTTTTGCTGGGCTCGTTCCCGCCCTCTACTACGCATGGATTGCGGGGAGCGATGCGTCTTGGAAACTGGCAGGAGAAGCCAACTCGGCTTCCGCGCAAGCACTGCTCGCTTGGCCGTGGTGGGCAATTCTCGCGACCTTCGTGCCTCTGGCTCTTCCTGCGGCTCTTGCGTACCGAATCCCGACGGAGGACTGGGGCCAGCTGGCAGCACGGTTATGGCCGCTTGCTGCGGTTGCTGTCTACCTCTTGCCGGTTGGCACCTTTCCATTCCACGCGATGCAGGGGGTGATGATCCCTCTGGGAGTTCTTATCGTTCAAGGACTTACAGCGGGACGACCAGCATGGCTGCCCGCACCGCGAGTTTGGGTTGTCATTGGGCTGCTCGCGTTTTTCTCAATTCCCGGAACCGTTCATAAGCTGTGGTCCGGGTTTCATCAGATTGACACGGATGCGTTCCCATACACATTTGGCGACGGAGAGGAGGCGGCGCTGAAGTGGCTGGCTAACTCGCCGCTGAAAGGGGGAGTGTTAACAGATGAGTACGGGGGAGCCCTAGTCCCGCCATATGCCGGGCGCGAGGCCTTCGTGGGGCCGTTTTCGTGGACTCCCGAGCTTCTGAAGAGGAGCTACATAGCGAATGTTCTTTTCAAGGGTCCGATCCGGGGCCCGGTGGCTCGGCTACTCGTTGCTGAGACTGGGGCGCGGTTCATCTTCCAGCCATGCCATGGGCGATTGACCCCCGATCCATCGTTGAGGCCTTTGCTCGGAGATTCGCTTGAACGGGAAATGTTGTTTGGCTGCGCACGGGTGTATGTACTGAAGCCGACTCCTTGGTCCGATGCTGTGTCCAGGGCGATCGGCGGACCGGCGCATGGCTGATGATCACAATGTGTCAAGCATGAGCACCGCTGTAGACCAGATGGAAGCCGAGATGACACAAGAAACGGTTGGCCCAAGCCATCGTTATCTGGGTCTTGATTGGTTTGAGTGGGTCTGTTTCGTTGCGCTTGCTGGTCTATCAATGGCTGTTCTTGCTCCTCTGATCCTCAAAGGGCGAATGCTCAGCGGGGCAGACGGCCTCTTCCCGCCTGACCAGCTCCAGTACCTGACGTGGATTCGTGAGGCGGGTGACCATTGGCTAATCGGAAACAGGTTTGACCTTCGTTCAGATACCCGTGTCTTTCTTCACCCAGGCTTTCTGCTCTCAGGTCTTGTCTACCGGTGGTTTGGGGTTTCTCTCGGTGTTTCGTTTCTAGCTGTCTGGAAGCCAATCGCCGTGATCGTCGCGTTTGTTGGCTGCGTGGCCTACACGCGCAGGCTTCTTCCTCAACGGTGGCCGGCGCGGGTGGGTCTGGCGATGGCTCTATTCGTCGTCATGCCGTGGAGTGGCCTCGCCAAGACAACCGGCTGGGGTGGTCCGCCAGGGCAGTACCGCCTCGACTTCATTTCGGGAGAGCTCTGGACGGTCCAGACGCTTCTGGGCTACATGATGACTGCGGTCGCGGTATTCACCCTTCCGCTAGTGCTGCTCGGACTCGAGAAGGCGAGGCCAGGCGGCCGACCGTGGCTGCTCGCAGCCTGCGCATTCGGCGGAGCGTGGGTGATGTGGCTGCAGCCGTGGCAGGGTGGCGAGCTGATCTTGATTGTGGTTGGAGTAGAGCTGTGGCGGAAGGCGCGCAGTAAGGAACCGTTGGCTTGGAGCTTTGTGCCTGTGCTCATGGTTACGAGCCTGCCCGCTGTTTATTACGCATGGATTGGTGCCACTGACCCGGCATGGAAGCTGGCGTCTGTCTCAAACCAGGCGGGCGCTCAGCCTCTATGGCACTGGCCAGTGTGGATGGTTGCTTTGACTCTTGCTCCCCTTGTGCTGCCAGCGGTGCTGGGCCTCTGGCGCAAGGCCGACGACTGGCAAGAGGTGGCACTTCGTGTCTGGCCATTCGCAGTCCTGATCGTGTTCTTCCTGCCGATCGGCACATTCCCGTATCACTCCGTTCAGGGCCTTACATTGCCTCTGGCGATCCTCGCCGTTCAGGGTCTGACGATCAACCGGCCCAGTTGGGTTCCCCGTCCTCACGCTCTCTGGGTTGTGCCGGTCCTCGCAGTTCTGATTGTTCCCGGAACCGCCCACAAGCTGAGGCTTGTCAGGAACAACATCCACGACGTGGCTTATCCGTACTACATCTTCAATGGGGAGGAGCGCGCACTGAACTGGCTTGAGCAGGACTCCCGCACTGGCGGCGTACTGGCTTCTAGTTACGGCGGCCTTCTGGTTCCTCCGTACTCCGGAAGAGAGACGTACATCGGTCCTTTCTCATGGACACCTTCTTACGAACTGAGAGCCCGAGTTACGGGTGCATTCTTTGGCGACAAACTGCGGCCATCGGCAGCTCAGAGGTTTGTAAAGGGAACTGGAGCCAGGTACATCTTCCAAGAGTGCCAAGGCCGAGTGCAACCTCCGCGTTCCTTGATGCGTGAAATCGCACCGCTCGTGCTTTTGATCAAGAACTTTGGCTGTGCACGGGTTTATGTGCTGAAGAGCACCCCCCGGATTGAGAAGGTTTCAAACAGAGTCGGCACTCCGGTAGTGCGATGACAGCGGCGACGGCAAGGACTAAGGGAGGGTTCCGGTCCTTTGACTGGTTCGACTGGCTGTTCCTTCTGCTTGTCGCTGCTCTGTCAATGATGGTGATGGGTCCGTTGCTTCTTACAGGGAAGACGCTGAGTGGCGGGGACGGCCTGTTCACTGTTGACCAGCTCCAATACCTCGCCTGGGTGCGCGACGCTGGAGACAACTGGCTCGTCTCTAACAGCTTCGACTTCGCTCCCGATCGCCATGTGCTGCTTCACCCTGGCTATCTCATCTCGGGACTCCTGCATACGCGTTTGGGCGTTGGCATCCCCGAGGCCTATACAGCTCTGTGGAAGCCGATCGCTGTCGTTGTGGCATTTTTCGGAATCCGGAATTACTCTGCGCGACTGCTGCCGAGCTTGTGGGGTCGCCGGACAGCGATGTTGATCGCCCTGACTGCTCTGATGGGCTGGAGCACCCTCACGAATGCTCTGGGGCTTTCTGAGCAGACCATGAAGAGCCTTGACTTCATTTCCTCGGAAATGTGGACGGGTCAGCTCTTGATGGGCTACGAGCTGGGGGCGATCGCGGTCTTCATGCTCCCTCTTGTCCTTCTTGCCGTAGAGAGGTTCCGGACCAGAGGCGGAACCGGGCTTTATATGGCAGCGGTCGTTGGAGCGTTGCTTGTTTCATGGCTCCAGCCATGGCAGGGAGCTGAACTGGCGCTAATCGTTCTGTTCGTGGAGGGCTTCCGTTGGTGGCGAAGTGGAATCTCGCCAGATTTGCGACTAGTCGGTGTGCTTGCCGCCTGTCTGCTGCCGGCGATCTACTACGCGATCGTTGCCGCGGGTGATCCCTCTTGGTCCCTCGCAGGTAGAGAGAACGCTCGAGGGGCGCAACCTGACTGGAAGTGGCCAGTATGGGCGGTGGCGCTGACCGTGTCGCCGCTGGCGATTCCAGCGCTGATCTCGCTCAAGCATCGAGTTGACGGCTGGCAGGAGGTTGCAGTCAGGGTTTGGCCTCTGGCGGTTGTCCTCGTCTACCTGCAGCCGTTCGGAACCTTCCCGTACCACTCGTTCCAAGGTCTTGCTCTGCCTCTTTCGATCCTGGCGGTGCAAGCGTTCACGATTGGCAGACCAGCTTGGCTCCCCAAGCCGAAACTTTGGTGGGTGTTGCCCGCGGTGCTGCTTCTTTGCGTACCCGGGACCGTTCACAGAATGCAGCTGGCCCACCGCAGTATCGGCCCTCACTACTTCCCCTATTACATCCAGCCAGGGGAGTTGGAGGCGTTGGCTTGGATTGATTCTCAACCAGAGGATGGGAACGTGATGGCGGACCCCTACGGTGGTCTGCTCGTGCCCGGGTACACGGGGAAGGAGTCGTACATTGGACCCCGCTCCTGGACGCCGCACTGGACCGCCAAGTCGAAGATGTCTGGCGCCCTGCTGCTCGGACTGCTTGGACCGGTTGGAACACAAGATCTTCTAAAGGCGACAGACACCTCTTGGGTGTTTGTTGAGTGCGACAGGCACGGAAAGCCGCTCCGATCGATTGCCGCCAATATTGGCCCTCTGCTGGAAAGCGAGCACAGGTTTGGCTGCGCAACGGTTTATGCCATCAAGCAATGACTGAGGCTTTGAAGACGTCACCGAATGGCTCGCGGCTTGGACGGTTTCTCAGAGGCCTGGATTGGTTCGACTGGGTAACGCTGGCGGGAACAGCAGCCCTTTCGATGGCAGTGCTGGGGCCGCTTCTGTTGGCGGGTAGGTCAATAACGGGAGGGGACGGCCTGTTTCCACCGGACCAACTTCAGTACCTGTCGTGGATAAAGCAGGCGGCCAGTCACGGGCTGATCGGCAATCGCTTCGACTTCGCTCCAGACACACGAGTTTTCCTGCATCCCGCCTTCCTGATCTCCGGGTTAGCGGTTCGCTGGCTGGGGCTTCCCATTGAGTACTCAAATGCAGCCCTTTGGAAGCCGTTGGCAGTCCTGATTGTTTTCTTTGGTGCCAGGCAATACGCGCGTCGGATGTTGGACCCAGGTTGGCCAGCGCGCTTGGGAATGATGCTGGCGATCTTCGTGCTCGTGCCTGCGAGCGTGGTCGCAGGACTACTTGGAGCAGGTCATCGGTTGCGCTACAACCTTGACTTCATCACCTCGGAGATGTGGCCTGGGCAGCAGCTGCTTGGTTACGAGGTTGCCGCCTGCGCCATCTTTCTGGTGCCCTTGGTTCTGCTTCTCGCTGAGAGAGCTCGGAAAGAGCGAAATGGCAAGTTGGTGCTGGTCGTTGGGGCTTCGGCGCTACTGATCACCTGGCTTCAGCCTTGGCAGGGTGCTGAGCTGCTGATCATCGTTGCCGTGACCGAGCTTTGGCGCTGGTGGCGGCTAGGTGAGCGTCCATGGACGCCATTCATTGCAGTTATGGCGTTGGGGTCCCTGCCCGCCGTCTATTACGCCATGCTCGAGCGGACGGACCCATTCTGGAAGCTGTACGGAGAGATGAATAGGGCAAATGCCGACCCAATCTGGGACTGGTCCCCAGCGGCGTTTGCTATCGCGATGACGCCACTAGTGGTTCCTGCGCTCATTTCCCTCAGAGGTGGAATCGCCGACTGGCAGACGACAGCGATGCGTGTCTGGCCCTTGGCTGTACTCGTCGTCTATTTGCAGCCCACTGGGACATTTCCGTTCCATGCGATTCAGGGTCTTAGCGTCCCGCTCGCTGTTATGGCTGTGCAAGCGTTCACAGTTGACCGTCCAGCGTGGCTCCCGCGCCCCAGGGCGTGGTGGGTTGCGCCTGTGTTGGCGCTGCTTTTTGTGCCGGGGACATGGCATCGCCTCTCCCTTGCCCATGAGAATGTTGTTAAGAGGACATTCCCCTACTACTTCGTTGGGGGCGAAAAGGCGGCCTTGACTTGGTTAGGTCAAGACCCTCGGCCTGGCGGTGTGCTCGCCGACCGCTACGGCGGGCTCTTGGTTCCGGCGTTTGCCGGGCGCGAGTCCTATGTGGGCCCCAGAGTTCTGACGCCCGACTTCAAGTCCAAGGCTACGAACATGGACTTGCTTCTCCTGAAGTTCATGAACGCTCCACAAGCTCGTGCCTTTGTAGAGAAGTCAGGTGCTCCATTCTTGTTTGAGGCGTGTGGGGCTTGGCGAGGCGGAGCTCCCGATCTTTCGCGCATCTTGGGGCCACTGATTGAGTCAGAGCAGAGGTTTGGCTGCGCACGCG
>CAZZKI010000001.1:0-14638 GCA_964654785.1 uncultured Solirubrobacteraceae bacterium | reverse complement strand
TCGCGCATCTTGGGGCCACTGATTGAGTCAGAGCAGAGGTTTGGCTGCGCACGCGTGTACAGCCTGCGCGGCAATGCCGCCGGACACTAAGACGCGTTCTCAAACAGTTTGAGGAGCTGGGCCGCGACAGCATTGGGGGAGAACGGTGCGCTCCGAGCCAGACCAGCTGCGCCCATTGACTCTCTTGCGCCGACGGGAAGGTCCATGAGCTCTCTCAAGGCGACGGCAGCTTGTACAGCGCTTTCGGGATCAACGAGGATTCCGCAGTCGGGGTGAATCAGGTCCTCAATTCCGGGCATCGTGGTGGACACGATTGGGAGGCTCGCAGCCATCGCTTCAACCAGAGCTGCGGGCCGCCCGTCGCGGTCGCCATCTCCGGCCAGTTTGGAAAGCAGCGCAAACGCCGATCCCTCCCTGAGCACATCTGCCACATCATCAGGCTTGAGTGCGCCTAGGAACCGAACGTTGAGTCCCTCAGCTCGTCCTTCGAGCTCGGAACGAAGCGGGCCATCGCCAATAATCAGGAGCTCACGGTCACCCAAGCGCGCTGTCCCAAAGGCATTTATGAGGTCGTCGAAGCCTTTCTTCTCGATCAATCTGCCTGTGCTGACGATCGGTCCGTCTGGCTTGTATGGGCCGGCTCGGTGGAATCGGTCCAACGCAACCGCGACGGGGATCTCAATTATCTGTGCGATTGGATCCGCGCTGCGGAGTCTTTCTGCAACGTGCGGGGATGCTGCGCGAGCAAAGCTTGCCGAGCGGAGATTCGTTCGCAGGTGTTCCTTGTCGCCGTAGGCGTCAACTCCGTGGGCTGTAAATGACCAAGTTGTGCCAGTGGAAGAGCCCAGCAGGCGTGCGATGTCCGCAGCCTCAGTGGCGAAGTGCGCGTGGATGTGGTCGGCGCTTCGGGCAGCGTCCCGGAATGGAGCGAGGCGCATCAGGCCACGAAGCTTCCTCCGGCCGTTTGGTGGGGGCCAAAATGGTTCCGATGTCAACTGAGTTAATGAGCTCCCGGGTGCAGTTGCGAATTGCCGAAGACCGGCGGTCAGGCGAGCTGCAGGTCCGAAGTCACCGAATGAAGCGCTCGGGATGCTCAGCGCAGAGCCTGAGCCGGTCGCAACGCACACCACTTCCACATGGCATCCAATCTCGATCAGGGCATTGACTTCTTCGATGACGAAGGTCTGAGAGAGCTCGGGCCATCTCTCGACGATGTAGAGGATTTTCATTGTGCTTGAGGCTCAGTCAATTTCCGGGTTTTCCGCAGGTAACTGACGGCCTCGGCAAGGAGAGCCCTCTCAGCCAATGCGGTTGAAAACAAGTAGGCGCTTATGAAGACTGCTATCTCACCCAACATGGGGCCTAGTCCGGAGCCTGGGTTGATCAAAGCTCGCAGAACGAGGATCACGCCGGCTGCAAAGGCAGGGGGGAGAAGCGACCTGAAAACGAAGTTTGCGATCTGCGCTCCCGGTAGCAGCTGCTTCATGTACAGCCAGCGAAGCGCTCCGGCAACAATGTTGACTGCAAACAAACCCCAAGCGAATGCAGTAGCGCCCCGAGTGAACAGCAGGGGCAAGGGGACCGCCAAGAAGGTGAAGAGTCCAACCAGGGCATAAACGGTTTGGGGTCGCGTTCGCCCGACTGCGCGGTGAAATGCAGTCCAGTTGAACCCGAGCTGGTAAATGGCGGTTGAGGCGCCGATGATCTGGATCAGCGGAACTGCAGGGAGCCACTTGTCGCCGAGAACGTTTCGAACCAGCCCTTCTCCAAACAAGGCCAGTCCGGCCCCAAAGGGCAATGCCCACATTGCAGTAAGGCGATTGCTCTTTTCGAAAAGCTCCGCCATTCGCTTGGGCTTGTCCGTGATCGCGCAGATCGCTGGGTAGATCGTCTGGGTGATCATTTGGTCGGCCCTGTCGGCATACCGCGTGAGCGTTACAGCGAGGGTCAGGTAGCCCGCGCCGGCAAGCCCAAGCTTGGTTTCAAAGGCGAGCGTTTGCCCTTGCCGGATGATCAATCCGCAGAGCGCTGCCAAGAAGATGGGAAAGCTGAAAGTGAGGTACTTGCGAACCACCGCTTTGTCCCAGATCCACTTCAAGGGGTATGGGCTCACGCCAATTGCTACAGCCGCTGCGGCCGCGTTACCCGCCAATGCTCCGAGCGCCAGCGCCCAAGGCCCCAGTCCTCCAAGAATCAGGCCAACTGTCGCGACCAGAGTGACCACAGGTACTACGGACTGAAGGGTCCGTTGCTTGACAAAGTCCATCCGTCGCAGAAAGACCCAGGCTGGGGCCTGTAGAGCGAAAAGCAGGGGCAGCAGTGACAGGGCCAGCATCAGGGGAGTCAGTGACCAATCTCCGTAAATCAGCCCAATCACTGGTGAGAGCGCAACCACAAGGAGCGCAAACCCAGCCGACAGGGTTAAGTCAATGCTGAATGCGTGCTGGAAGGCAACTTCCTGGTTATCGCTGTCCTGCTGGACGAAAGCTTCGTCAATTCCGACTTGCTTGAGGGAAAGAAGCGTGACGACGGTGACGGAAACAATTCCGTATGTCCCGACTTGGTCTGCATCCAACAGGCGAGCTACAACGATGGCCTGTACGAGGCCAAGGGCCTCCACTGTCAGAAGGAACAGACCGTTGACGATGGCGCCCCGAGCCGCTCTGGACCTAAGTTCGCTGCGTGGAAAGGTGAAGCGCTCCTCCTGCATGAGTCGGAGCGTACCGCCGGGCACAGCAGGCATCGCCTCTATTCTCCGGCCGGGATGGCTGGAGAGATAAATAGGAACAGAACTGACGGGGCAAAAGGGGCCCGTGGCTCAGGGCGACCTTTAGTGGCTTCGGTTGTTGTTGCAACCAAAGACAGATGTGACCAACTGGCGGTTCTTCTGGACGCTCTTGACGCGCAGACTCTGGACCGTGAATCGTTTGAGGTCATCGTCGTGGACGATGGCTCCAGTGACGCAAGCTACGACCTAGCGTTGGAGCGGGCTGACCGTGTTGTCCGAAACGGTGTTTCACTCGGCCCGGCCGGAGCGAGGCAGGAAGGCTGGCCGCTGGCCAGCGCGGAATTGGTCGCGTTTACGGATGATGATTGCCGGCCTGAGCCGGACTGGCTTGAGCGCGGGGTCGAGGCTCACAAGAGATACCCACGTTCAATTGTCCAAGGAAAGACCAGGCCGGATGTCCTGAGCGACATTGATCTCCGAACCCCGCTCGCCAGATCGATTCGAGTGGACCATTTGGGGCCCTTCTTCGAGACCTGCAATGTGTTCTACCCGAAGGCGCTGCTTGAAGAGATTGGTGGCTTTGACCCGACTATCGCCACTGCCGGAGAGGACGCTGACCTAGCGATGCGAGCGCTTGCCAGAGGCTGCGGGGCGGTGTTCGCTGAGGGTGCTGTCGTCAACCACTCAATTGAGGTGCACTCGTTTTCGCGAGCGATGCGCGGAACGAGGCGTTGGGCATCTTTGGTTCCCCTCGTTGCGAGGCACAGAAAGCTTCGCCAAGCCTTCCCGTGGCGCGGGCTGATCTGGAGGGAGAGTCATTGGCGCCTCATTCTGGCCAGCACAGGACTGCTCCTGTGGAGGCTCACCGGCAGGAGGGCCTTTCTTCTTTGGGTTGTCCCCTACATAACTCTTCGGAATGGCTGGTACCCCGATGGTCTCCTGCGAACATTGCTTAGCCTGCCTAAGACACTGCCCGTTGATGCAGCTGAAATTGCTGTTCTGGCCAAGGCGAGTGCCCGTGAGAGGCGGTTACTGCTCTAGTGGCGGCTCCGCGGATCTCGGTTGTGATTCCCACGCGAAATCGTGCCGAGAGTTTGCGCCGATGCCTTCGCGAAGTTCTCTCGCAAGTCGACTTCGCCACAGATGAAGTCATAGTTGCCGACGACGGTTCGACAGATTCGACCAGCTCGCTTAAGAATGAGTTCGACGCGGTTCGGTGGGTTCGGTTAGAGGGCCAAGGCACATGCGCTGCTCGCAACAGAGCAGTTGCGATGGCTACGGGCGATCTAGTGCTGTTTATCGACGACGACATCGTCTGCTCCCCCGGAATGGTTGGCCGGCACCGCCACTTTCACCGCCTGCATCCAGATCCGACCGACGCCCTGGTTGGACATGTCACATGGCACAAGGAATCGAAGATCACCAAGCACATGCTCTGGCTTGAGGATGGCGGGCCACTGTTCGCGTTCAACACCATTTCGAATCCCGATGCGGTTGACCCGCGCCACTTCTGCACTGCCAACAGCAGCGTCAAGCGAGAGCTCCTTGATCGGGTTGAAGGGCCATTTGAGGAGCGGATCCCAAGGTTCACGGACGTTGAGTTAGCAATGCGGTTATCGAAGCAGGGGATGCGTCTGCACTACGACCCTGAGGCGATTGGTTGGCATCTGCGGGTGGACACGCCCGCAACTACGGACAAACGGATGTTCGAGGTTGGTCGCGCGAGCGTGATCCTCGACAGGATTCACCCTGGTGTTGCTCCAGAGGCTGGGGGGTTGACTTTCTGGCGCGGTGCGAGAGTCTTGGTGGCGCGTGCTCTGACTCCAGTTGCGCCGCTGCTCCCGACGGCAGCTGCCGATCGGATCTGGTCGGCACGCGCAGCTTGGGCGTACGCCTCCGGTAGAGCCTCGGAAGGTGGCCTGAAGTGAAGGGACGGTGGAAGCCGAGTCGAGGCGAGGTTCTGC
Source organism: uncultured Solirubrobacteraceae bacterium (assembly GCA_964654785.1). Lineage (GTDB taxonomy): Bacteria > Actinomycetota > Thermoleophilia > Solirubrobacterales > Solirubrobacteraceae > WLNJ01. Next base: position 9,946 of record CAZZKI010000001.1, on the reverse strand, counting down.
TGTCAGTTCTTTTTGCTGTCCTTGCCGTTTCGGTTCTCGCAGCTTTGCTCTCCAAGAGGCGCGCTTTGGGTGGAGCTGAAAGCCAAGTGGGGGCTGATCAACTTCAGTACCTGTCCTGGATCGTTTCCTCGTCAAAAGGGTTCGCGATAAACAGCCTGTGGTCTATCCCGGCACAGCAAGGGAGCGCGTTTATCCATCCGGGCTTCGGCATCTCCGGGGTGTTGCACCGCTTCGGCGTCCCCGTCATTGTGAGCTATCAACTTTGGAAGTTTGTTGCCATACCGGCCGTGGTGATGGCGGCGGTTGCGTGGACTCGAAGGTTCCTTCCGGAGGGCGGTGCGCGTACGGCTGGACTCGCGCTCGTACTGTTCGGGCTGTCCCCTGTGGGCGCGGTAATTGGCTGGAACCAGCTCGCCGGAGGGTTCAGAGCGCAAGTCGAGTTCGTTGCAGGCGAAGTGTTCCCCGCAACTTGGCTCTGGGGCTACATGATGACCGCGATCGCAGTAGCTGCAATGTTCGGGGCTCTGCTGCTGGCCGAACGGCAGCGGGCGAGGGAAGAGAGCCGGAAGGTTGCATTCCTGCTGCCAGTGATGGCTTTGCTCTGTTCATGGCTTCAGCCGTGGCAGGGAGCCGAGCTCCTGGCTGTTGTACTGATCGCCGATTTCGTTCGCCGAGGGGACTCGAGTTCCGGACTTCTCGTTAAGCGTGTGCCATTGGTGTTGGCCAGTTTGACCCCTCTCGTCTACTACCGGTGGCTGGCAGGAAGCGAGGAGGTGTGGCGGATTGCATCTGATGCAAACAATGCTGTGCCTCACTGGTCGTTTGGAGTCTGGGCAGCTGCGCTCGTGCCGTGGGCTCCTGCCCTGCTTTCCTACAGAAGACGCCCGTCTGACTGGGGGGAGGTTGCTCTCTATGTGATGCCGGCAGTGATGCTCCTTGAGTACTTCGCAATTGCCCTCTCCGGGTCCGGGACCTTTCCGTTCCACGCCATCCAAGGCCTCGGCTTCTGCTTGGGGGTCCTTTCGGTCAAGGGTGCTCTTGGTTGGAGGTCTTCCGACTGGTGGGCCGGGAAACGGGCGTTCGGAGTAGGCCTTTGCGTTCTGATGTGCGTTCCGGGAACCTTGCATCGGCTGAACCTGATGCGGCTTGAGATTCATCGCTCCGTCCAGCCCTATTTCCTGGAGAGAGGTGAAGTTGAGGCTCTCAACTTCCTTCGGAACTCAGGTGAGTCTGGAGGCGTACTGGCACCGATCAAGGCTGGCCTCACCGTCCCCGCGCACACCGAGCGGGCAACTTGGGTCGGCGAGCTTTCGTGGACTCCTGATTTCAGGGAACGGGTGGCGCTCGCCGAAGACCTGTTTAAGGGTCGCCTTGGTGAAACAGAGGCCGGCAGGTTGATTGATCAGTCGGGTGCTGTGTTCCTGTATGCGGACTGTGGACACCAATCAGACCTTGGTCCTGCTCTTGCATCACGAGTCGACTCAATCCAGTCTTTTGGCTGCGCTCGGGTATGGAAGTTGAAGCGGTGATGAGGGCCCGAGTTAAGCGCATCGCCCCTGGAGCTTTTCTGTGGCTCGTTGGCCTTGGGATCGGGTTGGTCACACTCAAAGATTGGATCCAGCTCAATGACGAAGGGCTGATGCTGCAGGCCGCTGCGCGCATCGCCAATGGTGAGGTTCCCTACCGCGACTTTTGGTGGTTCTACCCGCCTGGCCAGCCTTACCTTCTTGCCCTGATCTGGAAATTGGACGGACCTTCGTTGGTGGACTGGAGGGTGCTCAGGGCAGTTACTGATGCCACGGTGGCCCTCCTTGTTTGGCGATTGGCGCTGAGGCGGTCGGGCCAGCTGCCTGCCCTGCTCGCGTGGGCAGTCGCGATCTTCGCTGTTAGCTCAGCGACCGGGCCACACCCCTATCCGATTGCGATGGCTCTTGCGCTTGGCTCGTTGCTGTTTCTCGAATCGAGGCCGTGGGCAGCCGGCCTGCTACTAGGTGTCGTTGCGGCCTGGCGGATCGAGTTTGCCGCTTACCTTGGTTTGGGGAGCCTTCTTGGCTTGGCCGTGCGAGGCGATCTACGACGGACGTTCGCTCCTTGGATTGGCTCCGCCATTGCTGCGGCTGCTCTTCTATACGGCCCAGTTGTGGCTGCGGCTGGCGCAGGCAAGTCATGGGACCTGCTTGTTCGCTATCCGGTTCTCGAATTCAGCAAGTACCAGACGTTGCCTTTTCCTTTGGTGTGGGATGGAGGTGGCAATGCCCAAGGCCTAGACCTGGTCGCCCAGTTCGTCTCTTACCACATGCCTTTGGCACTGATCGTCGCCCTCGGTGCTTCGCTCACTGCCTTGACCCTTTCGGTTCGACCAGGTCGCTGGCTTGAGCTGGCGACAGGTGTTTTTGCGATTGGAATGGCCAACTACTTGGTTGTTCGAGCCGACGCGTTTCACACGGGGCCGCTTGCAGTCATGGATGCAGTTCTGGGTGCTTGGGCGCTTGGGGCAGTTGCTCAGGTCAGGCGGGAACGTGGTTGGGTAGTCGCGCCCCAGTTCGGCTGGCGTCCAAGGTTGGCCTTCCTGAGTGTGGCGGTGGCGCTCATCGCCCTGTCGTGGTCTCTTCTGGACACAGTCTGGAAGCGTGAGCGTGAGGTCAGGCAGGCAGGGCAGGCGAGAGTGATTGACATCGATGTTGCCGATGGGGTGAAGGAGCTTCCGGTGACCCGGTGTTCGTTGAGAGGTGAGCCAGTCCAGCTCTGCTCGCTGGCTGACCTTGAACATGCTGTCGCGTGGGTTGAGGCCAATACGGACGGTCCCATTTATGTTGCGACGAAGAAGTCCGATTGGATAACCGCAGGGGCTCCGCTCTTCTATGTCTTGGCGGGACGGGGCAACGTTACGCCCTATGACATCGCTGCCCCCGGGGTCCTCACGAGCGCCAAAGTTCAGCTAGAGATAATCGCAGCACTTAAGTCGAGCGGGGCGACAGTGGTTCGGTATGAAGCAGGCATCACAGCTGCCCCCGAGCCGAACTTGGCTGGCAAGCCAACAGGCATCAAGCTTCTGGACAGCTACCTTGCGGCGGCTTATTCAGAGGTTGCGCGGTTCGGCGTCTGGGCGGTGTTGGAGCCATCGGGCGCTGCAAAGCCTCCGTCGGCAGGTGCTGCCGAGGCAAAGTAGGCCGCCACGCCGGCTCCCAGTGCCGCGACCAGCTGCACAACGAGCACGATTGTTGCGAACCCTGTGATCGAGTCCCCGCCCGGCATGAAGAGAAGGGCAAGGACCTCAGCCACGGCGACTCCAGCGAGGATCCAGAGGAACTTCACCTGACGAAGCGCGAGGAGCAGTTGGACTGCGAGGTAACACACGGCGAGCAGGGACATTGCTACGCCCAGTTCCAAGAGCGCTGATGCTCCAAGGTTCGCGTACTCCTCACCGAAGGCAAGTTTGAGAAGCAGCTTGGGGAAGACTGCGTAGACGATGATGCAGGGTGCGGCCACTGCACCCGTCATCCCAAGGGCCTTGAAGAGGACCGGGCGGGCGTCCTGTCCCGCCGCATGTCGCCGCGCTGCCTCTGGCAGGAGGTAGAACCCGATTCCGATGGCGACCCAGACAACGACCTTGGCCGCCACAGCAGCCGCGGCGTACGCGCCGGCTGCCTTGTCAGGAAGACGATGCTGGGCCAAAATGACATCAACGTTCTGGAGTACCGCGATCAGAGCCAGGCCCACGATTGCGACCCAAGCCTCGGCTGTCAGCGTTCTGAGGCTGTGCGCTGTCCGTGACTCCTCGTGTCCACCCAGGCGGCGTGCGAGCATCACGCCAAGAATCAGTGCCGTTGTCGCCATTGCGAGCGGAGTTCCCAAGTAGGCACCAACGACTCTAAGCGCGTCGGTCTCTGCTGCGTTGACAGTGTCTACGGCCAGCTTCACAACTTCAACAAGTCCGAGCGCAAGGCCTACACCCAACACGAGCCGCGCAATCTGCTCGGCGATCATGCTCAGGCCTACCGTCGGGTAAGACCGGATTGCCTGAAGCGCTCCGCGCTGAATCGAAAGCAGGATCCAGATGCATGCTGCTGGCGGGACAAACGCCCCAGCCCAGTCCAATCCGCCTCCGGCCTTGGGGACTATCAACTCGCGGATTTGATGCCTAAGGAGAACAGAGGCAACAGTGACCCCGACGGTCACAAGGCCCAGCCTGATGGTCCAGCTACGCAGGGTTGTTGCGAACTGTCGTCCCTCACCCAAGTGACCCAGAGCCCCCTCACGAGCCGTCGCTACCTGAAGAGCCGCACCAGGAACGGAAAGGATGATGAACGTGGACAGGATTGCTGCGAGCTGACCGTATCCCTGAACTCCAAGGAGTCGCCCAAACGCAACCGTAGTAATCAAGGCGACCAGGTTGGTCGCGATCATGGCCCCGGCTAGGATCGCCGCGTAACCGGTATCTGATCCGCGAAGGCGAGCTATAAGAGGCTTGAGGGGGCCGGGTCCGCGGCCCGCGGCCGGCATCGGAGTCTCAGGGGTACTCATCGGTCAGGTGACGGTATCGGAGGCCACCATCCAGCGCCTATCACGGTGACAGCGCGTCACCTGGCGATTACGCTTTTGGGAAGCGGAGTTCCGCGAAGTTCGTTCACCTTCTTGATCGCGTCCAGGGCGATCAGCGGGTCGGTTCCAGCGCGATAGCGCCAGACCAAGGCCCAGCCAAACCACCAGTCGGGATTTGCCCTTGCCACCGCAATCGCTTCTTGGGCTGCGGCTTTGGTATCGCCCATGTCGTAGAGCGCTACCGAGAGTTCAGCTCGAGGGAGTGGGTCCGGGTTGAGCCACGCGGCTTCGTGGAGCCGCTTAACAACGTAATCCTCCCGGCGAGGAGTCCAGCCCAAGACTTTCGCTGTGGACACCATTGCTTGCGCCTCGTTCCTCAGAGTCTTTGCCTCCCACAGGTGGGATGTCCATGTCAGAGCAAGAACCGCCAGCAGAGCGCCCACAATCTTCAACCCGGTTGCCTCGCTCGTGTCAAATCCCTTTCGAGGTGCGTAAACCACAGCGGCCGCCAGCAACCCAACGGTGAACATCAATCCGGGAACCTGCCAATCCCAGTCAATTGAACTATGGGAGAGAAACGCTGCGAGGCCTGCGGAGGCAGCAGCTAGCGCACCGATTTGGGATGAACGGCGCCGTGTCCCAGCTGTCCAAGCGCCACTCGTCAAGGCAAGGAGCGCTGCTATTCCGAGCAGACCCAGCTCAGCCAAGACTTCAATCTCTAGGGAATGGGCATTAAGTGCCACCATTTGCGCGTGCTGGTCTTTCAGCCACGCGGTTCGGAAAGATCCGCTTCCTCCGCCGGTTAGCGGAGATTGAGAGAACTGGTCCAACGCAACATTCCAGTACTTGGATCGGTTGCTCTCAAGTGACTGCAGTCGGTCGGCGTTGGCACCTGTGGCGGCCGGTGGCGCGCCGCTGTCACGGGAACCAGACACCACAATCGCCGCAGGAAGCAGTCCGAGAATCAAAGCCGCAACAAGAGCGAGCTTGGTCAAAGCTGGCTTTAGCGGAGGCTCCGAGCTGTCTCTCAGGCGTACCTCCACCCAAGCGCCGACGACCGCTATGGCAGCAATCACGAGAAGGCCAAGCAGCAGCAGAAGTCCGTCGTGCTCGCGTGTCGAGAGCTGACCCGAAACAGTTCGCACTCCGGGCAATGCCTCGCAAAGGACTGCGGTCGCGATGGTGAGGAGCGATGCCCCTGCAACTAGGTATGCGGCGCTCCGCGACCGGCTTGCCACGACTAGAGCTGCAAGGCCACAGGCTGTTGCAGCTAGGGCCCCGCGCGAGAAGCTCAGCCAGAGAGCTGCCATGAGCAAGGGTGAGGTTGCGACCGCCGCCAGGCGAAGCGGGCGCGAGCGATTCGAGCTGGCGGCCAGCCCAACAGCCAGCACGAGACCGATTCCTGCGAGCGCACCCATTGCGTTCCAATAGCCGATCGGCTCAAGCAGGCGACCGAAGGCAATTCTTGACTTGGGGAAATGAATCGTCGCTGGGGCAATCCGCTCACTCAGGCCCCATGCTGCAGCGAGGAGGGTGGCGACCCATGCAAGCGGCTCAGCCAGTCGTTCGCGGCCTTTCTCGGAAAAGGCAGATCCAGCTGCGAGGACGAGGCCAAGGTAGGCGATGGCCAGATTGAGATTCCCGACCGCAGCTGGGCGATCTGGAGAGTTGATGATCGAGACCGCGTATAGAGCAGCAAGTGCCACGAGCCCGACAACGGCCACTCTGCCTGCCACGCTTCCGGGAAATGCCCGAAGCCCGGCCGCGATCCCGATCAGCCAGAGGGTCCACGCTGCGATAGCAAGCGGAAAGACGCCTTCGAAGAAGCTTCCCGGAGTTACGAACAGAGCAATCGGCGCCAAAGAGAGGACGCCGACGAGCTGGATTTTGCCTGCAAGGCCCTTCACGACACCTAACGCTACCGCTGGGATCCCCGGCTCCTCGCTACCCTCGGCCGGTGGATCTCCCGCTTGAAGTCACCACATCCTCCTTCGAGGAAACAGAGGAACTGGGGCGCAGCCTTGCGGCATTGCTTGACCCCGGTGATGTGGTTTGGCTTGATGGAGACCTCGGCGCCGGGAAGACCGTCCTTGTGCGGGGTTGTTTAGAGGCGTGCGGGGTGGAGGGGCCGATCACCAGCCCAACCTTCACGATTGCTCGTCAATATTCGGGAAAGCGGTTCCCGATATCTCACCTTGACCTGTACCGCTTGAGTGATGGGCTGGGCGGTGAAGATCCGGGGATGTTCGATCCGGAGTTCGGCGGCGAACGCGTGACATTGATCGAATGGCCTCGTCGCGGTGAAGGTGTTCTGCCCGCACCGACCTTGCTTGTGGAGATCGAGCATGGTGGTGACGACTCTCGCCGTGTGAGGATTCAGCGGTGTCCGTAACGATCGCTCTCGATACCTCCACTGCGCTCACATGCGCAGGGATTGAGGTCGCAGGCGGCCTGCGGGACGAGGTCTTTGATTTTCCTGACCCAGGGTCTCGCCCAAACCATGCGACCGCCGGCTTGGCGCTGCTGTCCGGCCTGCTCAAGTCGGCGGGGGTAGATTGGTCTGAGGTAAGCCGGGTCGTTGTCGGTGTTGGGCCTGGTTCGTTCACTGGCTTGCGAGTTGGTATAGCCACGGCGTTGGGCCTCAGCCGAGGCTCAGGAGCCGAGGCCGTGGGCGTTTCTGGGCTGGACGCACTTCTGCTGGGTGTTGGTGCCGCGACGCCTGCCTGCGGCTTGCTTGACGCTCGACGAGGGGAACTCTTCGTTCAATCGTCTGAAGCAGGGTCGGCTCCAATCTGTGTAGCCCGCGACCTCAGCGGGCTAGTACTGAAGGACGGCTGTCTCTGCGTGGGCGATGGTGCGGTGCTTGAGAGGGACCTCCTCGTTGCAAGAGGCTTTGACGTTCCAGACGCTGATTCACCCCTGCACCGCATAAGCCCGCTGGCGATGATTGACCTAGCTTCGCGTGGGCGCACGATCGACGTCTCAACACCCGTGTATGTGCGTGAGCCTGATGCAGTTGCGTCCTCAGACAGGCAAGCATTGTGAACTCCGTGATCCGAGACATGAGCTTCAAGGATCTGCCAGCAGTCCTGCGGATCGAACGCGAATCTTTTCCGTCCCCGTGGTCTGCAGCGATGTTCGTCCTTGAGATGACGAGAGTAGGTTCCCTGACCTTTGTTTCTGAGAACGAAGAGGGAGAGTTAGAGGGCTATGTGGTCTGCACAAAGCTTGACCTAGATTGGCACCTGATGAACATTGCGGTGCCAGTTCGGCTTAGGCGGTCAGGGATCGCCCAATCGTTAATGCGTGAACTGGTCGATCGCGTTGGGCCAGATAGTCGCATCACCCTTGAGGTTCGCCCGTCAAACATAGGCGCCATTGCCCTGTATGAGGCGTGGGGCTTTTTGGCGGCAGGTCGGCGCCGCGGCTACTACCCCGACACTGGAGAAGACGCCATTGTTATGTGGAGGACTGAGAGAACCCTCCATGGTTCGCTTGAGGGCATTCCCGCTGCGGAGGAGCAGCCACGATGATTCTTGCCATCGAAACCAGCTGTGACGACACTTGCGTCGCGGTTCTCACGGATGAAGGAACTGTGGTGTCAAACGTTGTTGGCAGCCAAGCGGTTCACTCTCTCTATGGCGGGGTAGTACCCGAACTGGCTGCTCGCCACCACCTTGAGCTGATCAATCCGGTGCTTGACAAAGCGCTGGCTGAGGCAGGAATCGACTTGACCAGTATCAACCGCATTGCGGTGACTCAGGGACCAGGACTCATTGGAGCTCTGCTTGTCGGGCTATCCACGGCCAAGGGTCTTGCGACCTCGTTGGGAGTACCCCTGCGGGCGGTTGACCATCTGGCTGGCCACGTTGCGGCGACGTGGCTTGCTGACCCCGAGCTTGAGCCCCCATTCAACTGTCTCATCGCAAGCGGTGGCCACACGCTCCTTGTAAGGGTCGGAGCAGATCCAGCGAAGCAGGAGCTGCTCGGCCAGACGCTCGATGACGCTGCGGGAGAAGCATTCGACAAAGGTGCGCGGTTGCTCGGCCTTGGCTACCCGGGAGGCCCGTTAATCGAACGCTTGGCCAAAGAGGGTGATCCGAATGCCTTCAACTTCCCGACTGCTAAAGGAGTCGCGGGACTGGACTTCTCGTTCTCTGGATTAAAGACCAGCCTTCTCTATGCAGTTAAGGACCTTGGCCCTGAGGGAACCGCCGAGCACTCAGCCGACCTCGCAGCCTCGTTCCAAAGGGCGATTGTTGACCAGCTCGTTGATCGTGCGGTTCGTGCAGCTGACGCAGCAGGGGACTCAAGGCTGGGTTTCGGCGGGGGTGTCGCAGCGAGTCAAGCTGCGCGTGAGGGCCTCATTGCCGCAGGGTTGGAGCTGACGGTTCCGGAGATGAAGTACTGCACTGATAACGCTGCGATGATCGGTCGCGCATCGCTTCATGTCGACGACCTTGCTCCGGAAGAGGTCACCAAGGTGGACGCATATGCAAATCGGAGCGACGGCAATGGCTAGAACCAGTAAGCCGAGGGTGGTTGTCTATGTTCGTTCTGGCTGCCACCTCTGCGAGGAGGCTCTTGACCACCTAAGAGCGATCCGCGATGCCGGACACAACTTTGACCTCGCTGAGGTTGACATCGAATCCTCTGACGATCTCCACAAGACCTATCTGGAACGGATTCCCGTTGTGGAGGTTGAAGGCGTGGAGGTAGCCGAATTAGAAGTGCGCAGGGAAGACCTGCAGGAAGCTCTGTCGCGCGCGGCTACCATGGCGCCCGATGACTCCAACGGTTGATCTTGAACAGCAGGAGCGAAGCGGCGAAAGGCTCGCGCTGGGTGTTGCAGCTCGCCTCTCCCGTTACCTCCAAGTTCTTACTCAGGCACGGAAGATGGGTAAGGAGACGATCTCGTCCAAAGAGCTTTCCGAATACACCCACGTCAACCCAACTCAAATCAGGCGCGACTTAAGCGGGTTTGGGCGCTTTGGCAAGCGGGGTGTCGGCTACAGCATTGACGGGCTCGTAAGCGCTATTCGGGAGATCCTTCGGACCAGCGGGCAGCACAACATCGCTCTTTTCGGTGCCGGAAACCTTGGCAAGGCAATTGCCAGTTCGGACATCTTTGCCGACCATGGCTTCCGGGTTGTCGCGCTCTTTGACGCAGACCCAAAGAAGGTGGGGGGCATGGTTGGGCCTCATCAAGTGCGTTCGGCCGACGATTTGGAAGAGGCAGTTGCCAGCGAGGAGATTGTTGTCGCCATTCTCGCTGTGCCGGCAGCTGCAGCTCAGCCTTTGGCGGACCGACTTACTTCCGCTGGTGTGAAGATCATCTTCAACTATTCAGAAACGCTCCTTCAGGTTCCGCCCGAGGTGACTGTCCACACATCGTCGCCGGCGG